>DASPNK010000398.1:0-4439 GCA_035626575.1 Planctomycetota bacterium
ACGCCGGCGGCGGCGGGCTTGGACCCGGGCCGCTCCTGCGCGACGACGGCCGCCGCGAGGAGCGCGACGACGAGCGGTCGACGGATCTTCATGGGGAGCCTCCGCACGCTCAAAACAACGTCGCCTCGGAGGCGTTCGTGAAATAGGCGCGCGCGGCGCCTTCGACGGCGGCCTGCACGTGCAGGACGACGCCCGCCAGCGACGGGTCGATCGGCAGCTCGAAGCGCAGATGGGTCATGCCGGCGCCGTCGAGCGTCTCGACGGCGAGGAGGAACAGCGACGCCGGATCGAGCCCGAGGGTCCCGTAGGGCGGCAACGGGATGGCCGCCGCGCCGAGGGATGCGGCGACGACCGCGGGAGCGAACGGCTCGCCGGCCAGGTCCAGCTGCCAGAGGCCGCCCTGCGCGCCGACCCGCCAGAAGTCCGGGAACTCGGCGGTGTGGGTGAGCTGCCCCGTGCCGCCGTAGGCGTAAAGGCCCGCCGAATCGAACAAGTAGCCGACCATGTTCTCGCAGGCCGCCGTGAGCGGGACGCCGGCGAGCGGGGTCGAGGTCCATCGGTCGGTCGCGTGGCTGTAGCCGTACGCCGCGGCGCCGGCGGCGTCGACGGCGATCGCGATTTCGTACTTCACCGACGTCGGCCCCGCGGGACCGACGGTCGCCTGCGTGCGCCACGCGCGCGTCCGCGGGTTGAAAACGTGCAGCGCGTTCCCCGCCCGCGCGAGCACGATCGCCGTGTGCTTCCACACCTGGTCGGGCGTCGGCGTCGCGAGGAACTTCCACCCGCCGCCGCGCGACGACAAGGCGTGCATCCCGGCGCCCGGCTCGACCAGCACGACGCATTGGCCGGCGACGTAGACGGTCGCGGCGGCGAGCGCGGGCGCCGCGGTCCACTGGCCCTGGTACGCCGAGTAGACATGGGTCGGCGCGGCGGCGCCGATCGGCGTCACGGCGGCCATTCCCTGGTCCGTGACGCGGGTGAAGGCGCCGATGAGGGTCGACGAGAAGGCGCCGCGCGGGCCGCTGAAGGCCGTCAGCTCGCCCGGCGTTTCGAAGAGCGCAAAGAAGTCGTAGGCCGTCGTCGACGGCGCGGCGGAGAACGTGCGCGCGGTCAGCGAGCCGTCGACGCCGGAGTACGCCCAGGCCGTCGCGCCGGCCTCGACGATCCCGACCTGGCGGGAGGTCTTCAGGAAGGCCCCGGCGGGGAACGGCGCCGTGGCGAAGGTTCCGCGGTGCCCGCTGAAGAAGTGCACCTGCGCGCCGTCGATCGCCGCGAGGAACGTGCAATAAGACGGCCCGGACTGGAAGGCCGGCGTCGCGACGGAAAGCGGCCGCGTCGCCCAGGTTCCGGCATGACCGGAGAACCCGTGAAGCGCGCCCGCCGACAGCGCGAACGCGGCGTTGCCTTCGCTGAACGCCGCCTGGGCGCCGGGGACGCCGAGCGGAACGATGGAGCCGCGCGGACCGCTGACGCCGTACGCGCCCGCGGCGTCGGAAAACACCGCCGCCTGGCGGCCGATATGCAACGTCGGCGCGCCGACGAGAGGCGTCGTCGACCACGTCCCGAACAACGGGAAGAACACGTGGAGCGTCGTGCCGTCGAGCACGAAGCTCGCCCAGGATTGGGGCGCGGACGTCTGGAGGACGCCTGAAGCCGTCGCGAGGGTCGCCACGGTCGCCCTGCGCGCCGAGTACGCGTGGAACACGGCGCCGTCGCGCACGATCACGTGCTCGTTGAACAGCCCGACCTGCGGATTGGGCGCGGAGACGGCGATCGACGTCCAGCTCTTCGAGAGCGCCGAGAAGCAGCGGACTTCGAGACCGTCGACCACGGCGACGACGGTCTGTTCGATGTGGAGCGGAAAGCCGAACTGCGCGGAGTCGGCCGACCATTCGGTGAGCTGGGCGGGCGCCGCGGCCGACGCGAGCGCGACGGCGACGCACGAGGAGAGGACGCGCATCCTGCGCGACAGGGTCTTCTTCATGTCGACTCCGGCCGCGCGAAAGGCGCGACGCCGGCGCAGGTCGGTCGAGCAACCCCGCGACCGCGGCGCGGCCGCAGACGCTGCGCGCGCAGCCTTGTCGCGTCGACGCCGCATCGCGGTGAAAACCCGCGACGCCCGCGAGGCGACGCCTGCGCGCCGCAAGGCGTTCGCTTTTGCGGCGTCACCGCGCCGCCGCGATCGCTCCGGCGCCGTGACGGAAAACCGCCCTTCGGCGTGCGATCGCGGGCGCCCGACGCGCAGCGGAGCGACGAGCCTGCTCCGCCGAGGACGCGTCCCGACCGCCGCGCGGCGCGAGCGGCGTCTACGTCGACCTGACGAAGCGCTCGAAGCGGTGGAGCTCGGCGCGCGGCACGGAGGCGCGCAGGAGGCAGCGGTCGCCTTCGTAGCGGCGCTCGTGCACCGCCGACGTCGCGGCCAGCGCGGCGAGCGTGCGGCCGTCGGAGGCGGGGATGTCGAGGTCGACCACGACTTCGAACGCAGCGGCCGCGGCGCGGACGCGGCGCGCGACCGCGTCGAGGCCGTCGCCGGTGCGCGCCGAGACGAGGTAGTGCTCGCCGAGCTTCCGTCGGAACGCGTTCAGCGCCGCGGCGTCGTCCACCCGATCGACCTTGTTCAGAAGGATGATCTCGGGGATCTCCCCCGCGCCGATCTTCTTCAGCACGTCGCGCACGACGCCGAGCTTCTCCTCGGCGCCCGGATCCCCCGCGTCGACGACGTGGAGCAGAAGATCGGCCCCGGTCACCTCGGCGAGCGTCGCGTGGAACGACGCGACGAGATGGTGCGGCAGCTTCTCGACGAAGCCGACGGTGTCCGACAGCAGCACCTTGATGCCGTCGCCGAGGTCCCATTGCCGCGTGCGCGGGTCGAGCGTGGCGAACAGCATGTCGGCGACGAAGACGTCCGCGCCGGTGAAGCGGTTCATCAACGTCGACTTGCCGACGTTGGTGTAGCCCACGAGCGCGGCGTTGAAGGTGGACTTGCGCGCCTTCACCTGGCGGTCGCGCCGCTCCTCGATCTCCGCCAGTTCGCGCTTGAGGTCGTCGAGGCGCTGCTTGGCGAGGCGACGGTCGACCTCGATCTGCTTCTCGCCGGGACCGCGGCTGCCCACGCCGCCGACGCCCGTGATGCGCGAGAGGTGCGTCCACATCCGGCGGAGGCGCGGCATCTGGTACTGCACCTGCGCGAGCTCCACCTGGAGTCGCGCCTGCCGCGTCCGCGCGCGCTTCGCGAAGATGTCGATGATCAGCTCGGAGCGGTCCAGCACCCGCGTCTCGATCGCCTTTTCGAGGTTCCGGACCTGCGCGGGCGTGAGGTCGTCGTCGAACACGATCAGCTCGGCTTTGTGCTCGATCGCGAGTTTCTGGATCTCTTCCGCCTTCCCCTTGCCGACGTACAGGGCAGGATCGGGCGCGCCGCGCTTGCTGAGCAGCGTCGACACGACGCTCGCACCCGCGCTCTCAATGAGCTTCACCAGCTCCTCGAGATGCTCCTCGGCAGTCGTCTTCGTGACTTCGGGAAGGATCAGCCCAACGGCGATGACGTTTTCCATCTGCGGGTGCCGAACAACTATAACGCCCTCCCGTCATCCCGAACGTCCGTGAGGGACCCGGGGCCAGCAGGGCCCGCGACCTGACCGCCGCGCCACGGCCGTTCAGGTCCCTCGCTCCGCTCGGGATGACAGTGGTTATGATTCGCCCCCATGTACGTCCTCTACGAGGTACTTCTCTACCTCGTACTCCTGCTCGCCCTGCCGTACTTTCTGCTCACGGGCGTGCTGCGCGGGAAGTACCTCGCGAACTTTCCGCAGCGGATGGGCTCCTTCAAATCGCGCCCGGCGGTGCACGACCTCTGGATCCATGCGGTGTCGGTCGGCGAGACGCTCGCCGCGCGGCCGGTCGTCGAGAAGATTCTCGAGCAGCGCCCCGGCACGACGCTCGTCTTTACTACCACTACGCTCACCGGACAGGCGCAGGCGAGGCGGCTCTATCCCGACGCCACGGTCACGTACTTTCCGTTCGACTTTGCGTTCGCGGTGCGGCGCTTTCTCGATCATCACCAGCCGCGCGTCTTCGCCACGATGGAAACGGAGATCTGGCCGAACGTGACGCGCATCGCGCGCAGCCGCGGGCTGAAGCTGCTGCTCGCGAATGGACGGATCTCGGATCGATCCTTGCCGAGGTATCGCGCTTTCCGGGCGGTGGTGGGGAGCGTGTTGCGAAAGTACGACCGCATTCTCGCGCGCGAAGAGACCGATCGGCAGCGCTTCGTGGCCATCGGCGCGCCGGAACAGATCGTCGAAGTGAGCGGCAACGTGAAGTTCGACTACGAGCCCGATGAATCGCCGCTCGCGTTCGGCCCGACGCTCGAAGCCCTGGCCGGCGGACGCAAGATCCTGGTCCTCGGCTCGACGATGGAAGGCGAAGACGAAGCGTTC
>DASPNK010000399.1:0-3251 GCA_035626575.1 Planctomycetota bacterium
CGCGGGCAGCCGCTCCCGCTCCGTCACCGCGGTGCGGAAGACCCGGCGCTCGCGGAACGCCGCGCGCAAGAGGTCGCGCGTCAGGGGATCCTTCACGGCGATGAGGGTTTCGAGCATGGGACCGGCGGTTTCCTTCCCGACTCATCGGGCGGGGGAGGCCGGGGCCTGAGCGCCGTGGACGCCCCTTCCTTCGAAATCGGCCTCGACGAGGCGGGTTACGGCCCGCTGCTCGGCCCGCTGGCGGTCGGCGCGGTGCGCGTCGACGGGCCGCGCGGCGCCTTCAAGCGGGCGCTGACCTCGCGCGCGCAGGCGATGCCGAAGGTCGCCGACTCGAAGGTCCTCTACGCGGGCAAAGACCTCGCCGCGCTGGAGGTCGCGGCGCTCGCCGCGCGCACGCTCGCGGGCGGCGGCGTCCGGCCGAAGACCGTCGCCGAGTTCCTCGGCTTCCGGCCCGCGGGGCTCGACGACCATCCCTGGTACGGCCCCCTCGACGCCCCGCTGCCGCGCGCCGCCGCGCCCGACCGCGTCGACGGCGCCGCCGAAGCGCTCGACCGCGCGCTCCGCCGCCAGGGCGCCGCGCTCGGCTCCGCGCAGGCGCGCGTCTTTCTGGAAGGCGACCTCAACGCGCGCTTCGCCCGCACCGGCTGCAAGGGCGCCGCGCACCTCGAGCACGTCGGGGACGCGTTCCTCGCCGCCTACGACGGCGCGCCCGATCTCGACGGCGCCGTCGACTGCGACCGCCTCGGCGGTCGCCGCGACTACGAGCCCTTCCTGCGCGACCTGTTCCCGTTCCGACCGATCGCCACGCTCGAGGAGGCGGAGCGCGTCAGCGCCTACGTCGTGCGCCCGCGCGAGCGCGAGGTGCGCGTGCGATTCGTCGTGGAAGGGGAGGTCGCGTCTCCCCTGGTCGCGCTCGCGAGCTGCCTCGCGAAGTACGCGCGCGAGATCCTGATGGAGGCGTTCAACGGCTACTTCGCCTCGAAGGCGCCGGGGCTGACGCCGACCGCCGGATACTGGAACGACGGTCCGCGCTTTCTCGACGATCTCGAGCGCCTCACCGGCGACGGCGCCTGGCGAACGCGCCTCGCGCGGACGCGCTGACGCCGTTCCGCGGCGCGGCGCGGCGCGCGCTCAGCCGTTCGCCGCCGGGCGGAGCGACGTGGGGATCATCTTGAACGCCGGCTGGTTCGAGCCGCGGCTGACGTGGTCGAGCGGCACGAGGGCGTTGGTTTCGGGGAAATAGGCGGCGGCGCATTCCCGCGGCACGTCGAAGGCGACGACGCGGAATCCGGGGGCGACGCGCTCGACGCCGTCCTTGAAGCGCGACACGAGGTCGACGGCGTCGCCCGGAGCGAGGCCGCGCTCGCGAAGGTCTTCGGGGTGGACGAAGACCACCCGACGCAGGCCGCGGACGCCGCGGTACCGGTCGTCGAGACCGTAGATCGTCGTGTTGTACTGGTCGTGGGACCGCACGGTGAACAGGCGCAGCTCGCCGGGGGCGAGGCGAATGCGGGGCACGGGCGTGACGGTGAACTCCGCCTTGCCCGAGCGCGTGCGCCACTCGCGGTGCGCGACGGGATGCCGCAGGACGAACCCCCCGTCGTCGAGGCGGCCCTCGTACCCCTCGAAGGCCGGAAGCACGCGCGCGATCAGGTCGCGGATACGGCGGTAGTCGCCGGCCAGCGCGTCCCAGTCGACGGGCGTGCGCGGGCCGAGCAGCGCTTTCCCCAGCCCGGCGACGATCGCAGGCTCGCTCTTCAGCTCGGGGGACTTCGGCGCGAGCCGCCCCTCCGAGGCGTGCACGCAGCTCATCGAGTCTTCCACCGTCGTGCGCTGGGGCCCCGCCGCCTGCAGGTCGCGTTCGCTGCGCGCGAGGCACGGCCAGATCATCGCTTCGTCGCCGGCGCACAACATCGTGCGGTTGAGCTTGGTGGCGATCTGCACCGTGAGCTTCAGCCTGCCCAGCGCGCGGTGCGCCAGCGCGGTGTCGGGCGCCGCCTGCGCGAGGTTCCCTCCCATGCCGAGGAAGACGTCGAGACGGCCTTCGTCGGCGGCCTTCAGCGCGTCGACCACGTCGAGGCCGCGCGTGCGCGGCGCGACGAAACCGACGGCCCGCTCGAGGGCGGCGAGGAACTCCTCGCTCGGCGCGTGGTTGACGCCGACCGTGCGGTCGCCCTGCACGTTGGAGTGGCCGCGCACCGGGCAGAGGCCCGCGCCCGGCCGCCCGAGATGCCCGCGCATCAGCGCGAGATTCACGCAGGCCGCGACGTTGTCGAGCGCGTTCTCGTGCTGCGTGAGACCCATCGCCCAGCAGACGATGACGTTTTTCGCGCCGAGGTAGACGTCGGCGGCGGCGCGCAGCTCGGCCTCGCCGAGCCCGGAGGCCTCGGCGATCTCCTCCCAGGTCGTGGCGTCGAGGTCGGCCGCGAACGCGTCGAAGCCGACCGTGTGCGCTTCGAGGAATTCGCGGTCGAGCGTCGAGCCCGGCGCCGCGCGCTCCGCCGCGAGCACGTGTTTCATGACGCCTTTGAGCACCGCGACGTCGGCCCCGACCTTCGGTCGCAACCACGTCGTGGCCAGCTCGACGCCTTTGCCGGTCACCGTCGACCACGGCTCCTGCGGATGGACGAAGGACGAAAGCCCGCGCTCGACCAGCGGGTTGATCGCCACGATGCGCGCCCCGCGGCGCCGCGCCTTGAGCAGCGTGGCCAGCATGCGCGGGTGGTTGGTGCCCGGGTTCTGGCCGATGACGAAGATCGCGTCGGCGAGGTCGAAGTCGGCGAGCTGCACCGTGCCTTTGCCGTGGCCGACGGTCCGGGTCAGCGCGACGCCGCTCGACTCATGGCAGAGGTTCGAGCAATCGGGGAAATTGTTCGTGCCGTACGCGCGCCCGAGAAGCTGCCAGAGGAACGCCGCTTCGTTGGACGTGCGCCCGGACGTGTAGAAGGCGACGCGGTCGGGCTCGGTCGCCTTCAGCGCGCGCGCGGCGACCTGGAAGGCGTCGTGCCAGGCGATCGGCGCGTAATGGGTCGCGCCCGGCGCCTTGTACATCGGATGCACGAGCCGCCCCTGCTGCTCCAGCCAGTAGTCGGAGCGCGCGCGGAGCGCGTCGATCGCGTGTTCGCGGAAGAACGACGAGCCGCAGAGCTTCGAGGTCGTCTCGGCGGCGATCGCCTTGGCGCCGTTCTCGCAGAACTCGAAGGCGCCGCGGTCGGCGCCTTCGGGCCAGGCGCAACCGGGGCAATCGAAGC
>DASPNK010000400.1:0-7644 GCA_035626575.1 Planctomycetota bacterium
CTTCCACTTCGTCCTCTTCCCTCGCTCGGACGCCGGATCGATGCCCGCGACACGCAGCACCTTCTTGACGGTGTTGGGGGCGACGACGTGGCCGACGTTCTTCAGCGCGCCTTGGATCCGGTCGTAGCCCTGTCGCGATGCTCGTCGCGCGCTTCGTCTACCCTCGCACCCCCGCGGTGGAATAAGGAGGGCCCCGAAATGGACCTGACGGGGTTTCTCGTGGGCGCCGCATTCGGCGCGGCCCTCGTGCTCTCGGGGCTCGGCGACCCGGACAAGATCGTGGGCGCCCTTCGGTTGCGCGACTTCCACGCCCTGCGTGTGATCGCCGTGTTCGTGCTCACCGGAATGCTGGGCACGTGGTTCCTCTCGCTCGGCGGGTGGGCGCATTTCGACGTGAAGCCCGCGATGATGGTCTCCGTCGCGATCGGCGGAGCCCTCCTCGGGATCGGCTTCGGAATGACCGGCTACTGCCCCGGCACCGGGCTCGCCGCCGCCGCCGCCGGCCGCATCGACGCCGTCGTCGCCGTCCTGGGCATGTTCGGCGGCGCTCTCGCCTATGTCATGCTGTACCCCGCTGTGTGGAAACCTCTCGAGGCCGTCGCAAACGCGGGAGCGAAAACGCTCCCCGAAACCACGGACGTGCCCGCGCCTGTGTGGATCCTGGTGTTGGTCGGCGGCGGTGCGTTCGCCCTCTGGCGGACGCGCCCGCGTCGGTCGGGCGCGTTCGACCGCTGACGCCCGTCAGGCCCCGGTGGTGGTCGCCGCCCCTCGGGGCGGCCGCGCCGAGGCGGCGCTATCAAGTCCCGCCGGAGGCTCCATGAAGGTCCTTGCCATCGAGAGAGAGTCGCCGACGGCGACGGAAGCGCAGTTCAAAGCGCTCGCCAAGGCGGAGGCGCGGCGCGCGTGGGAGCTGTATCAGGCGGGCGTCGTCCGCGAGATGTACTTCCATCGTGACGCGCGGTACGCCGTGTTGATGCTCGAGTGCGCCGACGCGGAGGAGGCGGAGGCGGTGCTGAACACGCTTCCGCTGGTGCAGGCGGGGCTGATCACCTTCGAGGTCTTGCCGCTGGTCGCCTATCCGGGATTTGCGCGGCTGTTCGACGCGAGCGCCGGGTCGTAGCCTTTCGAGGGCGGAAGATCGCGGCGCGCGTGACCTGCGGCGGTCGAAGGGAGGTTGTTCATGCGACTCTACCGGCCGGTCGACTTGGAAGAGCTTCGGCTGATCTACGCGGCGGGCATGCGGGGGTTTCCTCCGCGAAGGCCTGAGCAGCCGATCTTCTATCCGGTGCTCAACCGGGAATACGCGGACGAAATCGCGGCGCGGTGGAACGCAACGGGACCGACGCGGTCAGGCTACGTGACGGCCTTCGACGTCGACGACGACTACGTCGCGGGGTTCAAGGCTGAGGTCGTCGGCGCGGCGAGGCACGCCGAGTTGTGGATCCCCGCGAAAGAGCTCGGACGATTCAACGGACGGCTGCGCGGAGCGATCGAAGTCGTCGGCGCGCATTTCGGCGAGGCCTTTCAGGGGGAGATCGGGACGGACGGGGCTCTCCGCGGCCGCGATGCGACGCAGCAGTTCGCCTACCTCGTCGGAGTACGCGAATTCGGGATGGATTTCGCGTGCGAGATCCACTTCAATCACGCGGCGGTGTTTCTGAACTACGCTTTCTGGGCGCAGGCGGACTTCCGACCGCAGGGCGTCGACGCACCGACTCGGGATCGAATCCTCGCCGACGTGAGGTCGGTGTGGGCAGGGTCGACGTCGCACGTCGAACTGCCGGTGAAAGCGCCCGGCGGAGAGTCCGACGACGGCGCCCTCGGCGCCTGATCGGCGAGCCCCTTCTCGACCAGGGAGACCACGATGCTCGGCGTCCTTCGAGTCGTTCTCGCGGCGTGTTGGATCTCCGTCTTCGCGTCGGGACAGGCGCTCTACGTCGACGGGGTGACCGGCGCCTTCGACGTACCCCATGATCCCTCGTTCATCGCGTCCGGCGACCTGACGGTGGAGGCGTGGATCTACATCGATGCGCTGCCGACGGTTCCGGCCGAGATCGTCAATAAGAAGCGCAGGGAACCCTGGCAGGGTTTCACGCTGCATCTGCAGAACGGCTATGTGGAATTCGCGCTGCTGCAGCCCGACGCAGGCCCGCTCTACTACCAGGCGTCCGCGCCCTGGAACGGCGTCGCGATCGGCGGATGGACGCATGTGGCCGGAGTCGTGTCGGGCACGACCATTTCGGTGGTCGTGAACGGCGCCGTGGCGGCGACGGCGACGTGTCCGCCGGACGCGTTCGTCGGGTCCGACTCGAATCCGCTGCGGTTCGGGCGCGACAGCGAGGCGCCTGCGTTCAATCCTGGGTCGAATTTCACGGGACTGATCGACCAGGTCCGGGTGTGGTCCGTGGGTCGCACCGCGTTGGAGGTCGCCTCGACGATGTTCGCCGACATCGACGCGGCGCCCGGCCTCGTCGGGGCGTGGCGGTTAAACGGCGACGGAACGGATCATGTCGGCGGTCTTCACGGGAGCCTCCAGGGGACGGCCTCGTTCGTCGGGTGCGGCGAGCCGCTCACGCCGGCCGCGCCGCCGCCGTTCCCTCCGACGACGCCGGCGCCCGCCGGCCCTGCGGCGGCCGTTCCGTGGCCGGAAGCCGTGGGAGGAAACGGCCGCTCTTACGAGGTCGTGCTTGCTCCCTGCGGCGTGACATGGGTTCAGGCCCACGACGCGGCGACGGCGGCGGGCGGGCACCTGGCCGTGCCCAGCTCGGCGGCGGAGAACGCGTTCGTGTTCTCGCTCATCGACTTCCCCGACTATTGGAAGGCCTCGGGGCCCGCTCTCGTCGGTCCGTGGATCGGCGGGCTCCAGCCCGCCGGCTCGCTCGAGCCCGCGGGCGGCTGGCGCTGGGTGACGGGCGACGCGATCGCATACGCCCCCTGGCTCGGCGGGCCCGACAACAGCTGTGCGCACGACGAAGACCGCGTGCATTACTCGGCGTTCGGCGTGCGCACGGCGACGTGGAACGACTTGAACCGGAACGGGTGTTTCCTGCTGCGGCCGATCGCCTACGTGGTCGAGTACGCGCCGACGCTGCCCTGCCCGCCGTCGACGGCGTTCCAACTCTGCGCGTCGCACGACTCCGCCGGCCACGCGCGGCTGCAGCTGCTCAACGTCCCGCCGGGCGCCATCTACGGAAAGACGTTGATCTCCGGCACGCCGGCCATGCCCCTCGGCGCGGGGCCTGTGCTCGGCCTGCACGTCGACCTCTTCACGCTGACGGTGCTCTTCCTGCCCTACCAGCCGGGCGATCCGCTCTCGTGGTGGGTGACCGAACCGGGACTGTTTCCGGAGGCGCCGTTCGACTTTCCGCCGGCGTTGACGCAGACGTTCGCCGGGCAAACGTGGGACCTGGTCGCCGTCGCGGTGACCGGCGACGGGCTGTTCCACGCGTCGAACCTCGCGCGGGTCGCCTGGTAGCGGCGGCTTCGCTCGAAGCGCGCCGCCCCTACTTCTCCTCGCCCGTCCCGCCCGCCTTGGCGTCCTGAAAACCGCCGTAGCGCGCGACGGGCGACCAGGGCGGGTCGACGGCCGGTAGCGCTTCCGGCGCGAACGCGACGAAGGGCGCCTCGGCGTACACGACGTCGCCGCCGATCGCCGTCAGCGCCGCGCGGAGGGTGCGGATTTCGTCTTCCGGGACCGAGAAGTAGTCGGCGGAGAGGATCGCGAAATCGGCGAACCGGCCGACGGCGATCGTCCCCTTCGTCGCCTCCCCGCCGCTGAACCACGCGCTGCCGACCGTGTAGAGGCGCAGCGCCTCCTCGCGCGTGAGGAGGTTCGCGTCCGCGGCGAGCCGCAGGCCGCCGACGGTCTTGCCGGTGACCATCCACGAGAGCGCGAGCCACGGGTTGTAGCTGCTCACGCGCGTCGCGTCGGTGCCGGCGCCGAGCGGAACGCCGGACTCGATGAGGCGCCGGAGCGGCGGCGCCTGGGACGCGGCCTCCTTCCCGTAGCGTTCCGCGAACAGCTCGCCGGCGAACGCCATGCGGTTCTGAATCGCCACTCCGCCGCCGAGCGCCTTGATCCGCGCGAGGTTCCGGGCGCCGAGGGTTTCGGCGTGGTCGATGCACCACCGCCCGCGGTAGCCCGTTCGTCGAAAGATCGGCTCGAACACGTCAAGGATGCGGGAGATCGACTCGTCGTAGGTCGCGTGGATGCGGATCGGCCACCCGCGCTCGGCGAGCAGCGTCGCGACTTTCGTGAGCTCGGCGGACATGGATTCCTTGAGCTCCGGCCGCGGCGCCAAGAAGTTCTCGAAGTCGCCCGCGGACCAGACGAGGTTCTCTCCGGCGCCTTCGATGAAATACCCGTTCAGGCGCGCCGCAGCGAGGTTGAGGCGCAGCCGCTCCTCGACCGTCCACCGCGCGAAGTCCTCCGACTCGGCGCCGGGCCGCTGCGCGAAGAGATAGTTGGCGAGCCGCAGCGGGAACTTCCCCTGCGCGGCGAGGACCTTCGTCGCTTCGTAGTCGGCCGGATACGCATGGCCGCCTCCTCCGGGGTCGGTCGCGCTGGTGACGCCGAATCGGTTCAGCTCGCGGTAGAAGCGCCGCGTCGAGTCGACCTGCTGCGCGCGCGTGAGGCCCGGCAGCCGGGCGATCGTCCCGTAGAGGATCGTCGGGTTCGGCTCGGCGTGCAGCACCGCGCCGCCGCCCTCCGCAAACTCGTAGCGACCGCCTTCCGGCGGCGCGCTCCCCGGCCCGAGACCCAGCGCCGCGACGCCGGCCTTGTTCAACCACGCCTTGCTGTAGAGGAAGACGACCAGCGTCGGAACGTCGGGCGCGGCCTCATTGAGCTCCGCGACCGTCGGGAATCGGCGCTCGGCGAACTGGTATGGCGACCACCCGCCGATCACGCGCACCCACTGCCCGCCCGGCGTGCGCTGCGCCTGCTCGCGGATCATCGCCAGCCCGCGCTCGAGCGACTCCACGCCGTCCCAGCGCAGCTCGAGGTTGTAGAAGCGGCCCGCCCGCACCGCATGAAGGTGCGAGTCGTCGAGCCCGGGGATCACGCGCCGACCTCCGGCGTCGATCACCCGCGTGCCCGCGCCTTTCAGGCGGAGGACGTCGCGCGCGGCGCCGACGGCGACGAACCGCTCGCCGCGGACCGCGAAGGCGTCGGCCTCAGGGCGCGCGGCGTCGAGCGTCGCGATCCTCCCGTTGACGACGACGAGGTCCGCCGCTTCAGACGCGGCCACGGAGGCTTCGCGCGACGCCGCCGGGTCCTGCGCGCGGCCTGGCGCCGCGAGCGCAGACGCGGCGAGCACGATCAGGAATCGCGCCATGACCCCTCTCCCGACGCGCCGCTACCTGCCCCGCTCGCCCGCCGGCCTCTCGTCGGTCGCGGCGCCGGCCGCCGCGGAGCGGGCCTGATGGCTGTGAAAGATCTCGGCATACGACGGCATGTGCTCGACGAAGAGCTGCGCCGTCGCCGGGCCGGTCGGATTCCGCCAGTCGTAAAGCAGCTCGCAGGAGATGCCGAACCAGGTTCCGATGACGGCGCCGGCGGCGGACATCCGCATGAGCGCCGCCTGCTGCACGTCGGCGTTCGTCGCGCCCGACGCGTCGGCGACGACGTACACGTCGAAGCCGGCGTCCAGGGCCGACAGCGCCGCGAACGCCACGCAGACGTCCGTCGTGATCCCCGCCATCACGATCTTCCGGCGACCGGTCTTCCGGAGGGCGTCGACGAAGTCCGCGTTCTCCCAGGCGTTGATCTGCCCCGGCCGCGAGATGACGGGCGCGTTCGGAAGGATCTTCAGCACCTCCGGGACGAACGGCCCGTTCGGGCCCGTTTCGGCGCTGGTGGTGATGACCGTCGGCACGCCGTGGATCTTCGCCGTCTTCGCGAGCGCGACGACGACGTTCTTGAACGTCGTCGGCGGCGCGTTGTCGACGAGGTTCATCAGCCCCGTCTGGTGATCGATCAGCGCGATCACGCAATTCTCGGGCGTGAAGCGCTCGCGGCGGCCGCCTTCGGCCCAAAGCGGCGCAGGCTTGCGTTCGTCCTGCACGACGCCCGTTCCCGCCTCCCGGCCGGCGACGACGCCGACGCCGAAGCTCGACAGACCGAACAGCACGCACGCCGACGGGACGGTTCGCCAATGCATGAGCGGCTCCGATTCGCGGAGGGCATCGGCGTCGACGCCCGGGTCCGCCGCTGACAGCTATAGACGCACGCGCAAAAGCCGTTCGCGCCGCAGACCTTGCGCGTGCGACCACGACATTGCGTCGTTCGCGCCGTTCCGAACGACGCGCCCGCCTCCGTCACGACCGTGGATTTCATCAGCGGCCGAGGACGTCGCCGCCGGCGCAACGGTCTTCGGCGGAAACGGCGCCGCACTCCGCGCCGCACTTCCTACGATTGCGCGGAGACGCCGCCGCGGGCTCGGACGGCGTCGGCGAAGGGACTTTCCAGGCGAGCGCCGCCTCCGTCGGCGCAGCGCTACGTCGTCAGAGGACGGTGAATCCGTCCGGTTCTCCGCCCCGGCGCCAAGAACCGAGGGGTCCGTCCGCGCATGTCCGTCCTGTTCCCCGTCGTTCCGGTCGCCGTTCCGGAGAGCTCGACGTGGTCTTCTCCAGCCACATCTTCGTCTACTACTTCCTTCCCGCCGCTCTGCTGCTGTATTACGCGTCGCTGCCGGTGTCGCGGTACGTGTGGAGCGGCGCGTCGGCGCTCACGCTCACGTTCTGCAGCTACGTCTTCTACGGCTGGAACCGGCCCGACTACTGCCTGCTCATGCTGGCGTCGTCGCTGCTCGACTTCGGCTGCGGCCGAGCCATCGTGCGTGCGCGCGCCGCCGGCGCGCGAGGGACGCTCTGGCTCGTCGTCTCCCTGACGGGCAATCTCGGGCTGCTCGCGTGGTTCAAGTACTACAACCTGATGGTGGACACTTGGAACGACGCCGTACGCACGGTCGGCGCCGAAGACGCGGCGATCGTCGACTGGGCCCGCGTCGCGCTGCCGGTCGGGATCAGCTTCTACACGTTCCAGACCATGAGCTACACGATCGACCTCTGGCGAGGCGCGGTCGCCCCGGCGCGCAGCTTCTGGGACTTCATGGCGTACGTGTCGATGTTCCCGCAGCTCGTCGCGGGGCCGATCGTGCGGTACTCGCACGTCGCGGAGGAACTGGCGGAGCGGCGCCACACGCTCGACAAGTTCTACCGGGGCGTCCTGTTCTTTCAGTTCGGCCTCGCCAAGAAAGTCCTCATCGCCGACAACCTCTCAGACCTCGCCGATCAGTGTTTCGGCGGCGGACGCTTCGCGGCGCCGGAAGCGCTCGGCGCCCTCGACGCCTGGACCGGCACGCTCGCCTACGCGTTTCAGATCTACTTCGACTTCTCCGGCTACTCCGACATGGCCATCGGCCTCGGCCTGATGCTGGGGTTCAGCTTCCCGATCAACTTCGACCGCCCTTACCTCGCCGTCTCGGTGACGGACTTCTGGCGCCGCTGGCACCTCTCGCTCTCCACCTGGCTCCGCGATTACCTTTACATCCCGCTCGGCGGCAATCGCCGCGGCCCGCTCCGCACGCACGTCAACCTCGCGTTGACGATGCTGCTCGGCGGCCTATGGCACGGGGCGCAATG
>DASPNK010000401.1:0-3913 GCA_035626575.1 Planctomycetota bacterium
CGGGCGGCGCGGTCACCGTCACCTTGACCGTGTCGAGCGAGAAAAGCCCCGACGCTTCGGCGGCGAGGAGGAACTCGTAGACGAGCGACTGCCCGACGGCGACGGCGGGCGCCGTGAAGCGCGGCGTGCGGCTCACGGCGCCGAACGTGCCGACCGGATCGTTGGGATCCGGCTGCAGCGTGACCGCGGGGCCGGCGATCTGGATCCAGTACACCGAATACGCCGCGTCGTTCGGATGGGTCGTGCGGCGCGCGTCGAGCTTCACCGTCTGACCCGAGAAGGCGTTCAGGTCGCCGCCCGCGTCGGCGTGCGGCGGGGCCGGAGGCGCCGCCGAGGCCGGCGGCACGTAGGCGACCACGAGCTTCGGCCGATCGGTCGCCGTCGCCGCGTCGTCGCTGTGGAACAGGACCGCGTTGGACGCGTCCGAGCTGCGGATCGCCCAGCCGAAGTTGGGCGCGCCGGCGGACCAGGCGCGCACCGCCGCCGTGACGTCCGTCGCGAGGCGCGCGCCGTCGTCGTGCGCCGCCGTCACATGGATCGTCGCGACGTCGACGCCGTGGACGTCGCCGCCGGGGACCCACCACACGGGCGGCAAAGTCGGCGTGTTCGCAGTCCTCGCGTCCGGATAGGTGTAGGAGACGCCCTTGTAGTCGCCGCCGGTCGGGTCGATCTCGGTCGTGGTCGGCTCCCACCACGAGGTGCCGCGGTTCAGCGGATCGACGAGCCGATGCAGCGTGATCCGACGCGGCGTGCCGACGCCGTTGATGTCCCACGCCCGCAACTCGAGCCGCGCGGACAGGATCTTCGAGCCCGGCGGGATCTGGCCGGCGCCGTTCCCGATCAGATTGGGGAAGTCGAGAAACCCCTGGCGCTGATCCTTCAGCACCTTGAAATAGGCCTCTTCGAACGCGGCGTGGGAGTAGGGGCTCCACCGCGAGCCGCACGAGCGCGTCGCGTCGGCCCCGGGCGCGCCGGTCGGCGAGACGCCCTTCTGGTAGGTCTTCGTCTGCACCGCGCCCGACGCGTTGACGGTCACCGTCACCACCTGCGGATAGCTCGTCGCCATCGCGTCGCGCGCCATCAGCTCGAAGTCGTCGGCGCCGACGAAGCCGGGGTTGGGGCGGTAGGTGAAGAACGGGGGCGTTCCGAGCAGCTCGCCGTTGTCGGGCCGCTTGATCACGACGACCTCGGGCGTCGTGCCGTCGTCGTCGATCGCCGCCGCGACGATCGTCAGGTCGACGCCCTGCGTCGTCGTCGGTTGGGTCGGCGTCGTCGCCAGCATGCGCGGCACGCGGTTGAGCACCGGTGCGCCCGCGGCGGGCGCCACGTAGGTCACCTCGAGCTTCGGGCGCCACGCCGCCGTCCCGTGGTCGTCGGCCGCGTACGTCACCGGCGCGCTGCCGGTGGCGAAGAGGAAGCCCTGGTTGGGATAGCCCGACGCCCAGAGCTGAACGGCCGTCGTGACCGTCCACTCGTGGAACATGTTGAGCGCCCAGGCCGAGCCCGTGCCGTTGGGTACCACCGTGATCACCGGGTTGAACCCGGGCAGCTGCGCGAGCAGCGCGGGATCGGTCAAGGTGACGACGCCCGCCGCCCCCGAGGCGAGCCACGGGCGATCGGCGTTCAGCCGCCCGTCGCGCCGCGCCCAGCTCACGCCGACCGTCGCGTCCTGGAGCGCCGTCGAGAAGAGCGCGGGCTCGCGCCACGTGCCGAGGCGCTCCGGGTCGAGGACCGGCTTGCACGACACCGTGCGCGCCGTGCCGCTCCCGCCGCCCGCGGCGGTGCAGCGCAGCTTCACCTTGGCGCTGACGATCGTCGCCCCCGGAGGGATCTGGCCGGGGTTCGGCCCGATCACGAACGGGAAGTCGACGAGCGCGTGCCCGGCGGCCTGCACCGCGCCCGTCCCCAGTTCGAGGACGTCGGACTCGACCACGGTCGAGTTCGCGTAGGACGAGGAGTTGCGCACCACGCAGGAGCGCGTGAGGGCGTTCGTCCCTCCGCTGACTCCGGTTTGAAACGTGACGACGACGTTCTGCCCGACCGCGGCGGCGGCGCTCAGCAGGGACAGAAAGACGACCGACGCCGCAAGGCGGCGACTGATGGGAAACGACATCGGCGCTCCACGGACCGGGGGAGAAGACCCGCGGGGTTCGAAAGGGTCTCGACGGCCCGACGCGCGACACGGCGTTCGCGCATCAAGACATAGAAAAAACTGAAGGAATTGGTCGGTTTCGCTGAGTTTTCTATGCCGACCGTTTTCCTCGGAGACGGCGCCCGCGGCGCAGCCCGGCCCCGCGCTTCCGCTTAGCGTCCCGAGGCGGCCGCGGAAAAGTCGGAAGGGCGCCTCGGACTGTTCCGTTCCGCAAGGGCGTCCCCCCCGCGCCCGCCGCGCCTACAGGTCGACCCGCACGGCCTCCGGCGGCGCGACGCGCACCTCGAGCGGCGGGGCGAGCCCGCGGTCGGCGTCGCTGATCGCCCACGTCCCTTCGCGTTTTCGGGCGCGGACGCGGTAGGTCCCCGCCGGGAGACCGCCGATGCGGTATCGCCCCTCGGCGTCGGTCGGCGCCGAGCGGGTGAACGCGCGTCCGGGCGTCGTCCGCACTTCCGTGGCCTGCACCTCGGCGGCCGCGTCGGGCGCGCCGGCGGCGGTAAGGACGCGGCCTTCGACGGCGCCGCCGCGGCGGAGCTCCAGGACGCCGACGTCCCAGAGGGATCCGGTCGACGGCGGTCGCACGGCGACGGCGGCCGCCGGCGACGCGTCGTCGTGTCGGGCCTCCACGGAAGCCTCCGACGGGGACACGTCCCCGAACACGAAGCGCCCTTCGCGGTCGGTCGTCCCCTCGCGTTCGACGTCGCCCTGCCGCCACGTCACGGTCGCGCCCGACCAGGGGCGACCCCCGTCGTCGCGGACGAGGCCTTCGACGAGAAGACCCTCCGGCAGCCGGATCGCGAGGTCGGCCCGTTCGACGCCCGGCGCGAGGTCGAACGGCCCGGCCACGGCGTCCGCCGTGCCGGCCGCGTCGACGTGCAGCCACGCGCGACCTTCCAGATCGCCGACCAGCTCGAAGCGGCCGTCCGCGTCGCGCACGCCGAGCGTCGTCGCCGGGCGATAAGGCAGTTCGCGGAAAACCAGCCTGAGCCGCAGATGCCGCACGGGCGCGCCGTCGGCGAGCACCGCGCGCCCCGCGAGCCGCCAGGGGGCCTTCGCCGTCAAAGTGATCGGCTCGGCGTCGGGCTCGCCGACGACCTCCTCGGTCGCGCCCTGCCCCGGCGGCCAGGCGCGGACCGCCCAGCGACCGTTGGCCACGGCCGCCGTCCAGGCGCCGTCGACGTCGGCGGTCGTCGTAAACGACGCAGGCTCGGCCGGCGGCGGCGCGTCTTCGGGGAGGTCGATGCGCCGCCCCGCGACGCGCGCGAACGGCACCGGCGCGCCCGAACCGGCGCGCACGACGCGCCCCGCGAGCGGACGGGCGTCGTAGGCGGGCGTCGGGAGGGACTCGGCCGCGGGCGGCGCCACGCGGACGTCGACCTCCGCCGGCGGCGCGGCGTGCGCGACGCCGACCGCGCCGTCCGCCGCCTTGATCACGACGCGATGCAGCCGGCGTTCGTCGAACGCCTCGAGGGCGAACACGCCTTCGGAGTCGGTGCGGGCGCGATCGAGCACGAACACGTTCGCGTCTTCGAAGCCGAGGGTCGGCGTGGGAGGGCTCCAGGTCAGCGCCGCTTCCGCGCCCGCGGCGGGCGTGCCGTCGGCGTAGCGTGCGACGCCGCGGACGAGGTAGCGGGGGTGATAGCCGGGGGCCTCCACGAAGGTGCGCCGCGCGACGTCGGACGCCGGGTCGGGGGCGCCGTCGGCGCCCGCGCGGCGCCCGCCGCCGACCGGCGCCCGCGGGCCTGCGGGCGACGGCGGATC
>DASPNK010000402.1:0-8091 GCA_035626575.1 Planctomycetota bacterium
CGCTCCGCCAGGACGTCGATCGGGACGTCGGTCCGGCCCCGCCAAGCCAATAATCGGCCGTAAAGCGTTTCAACGGCGACGGTTCCGAGGTCACGGACGGCGTTTTGAACCGCCAGCCTGAGCCGGCCTTCGTAATAGTCACGACGACCTCGCTTCAGCGCGACCTCGTCGTAATGAACGATGCAAACCTCTCGCATGAGCAGGGGCCGCCCTGACGGGCGGGCGCGACCGATCGTACGTCGGTCCGGGAACAGGCCCGACAGGTCGGGGTTCTTTCCACAAGAATCCCGTCCGTCCGGGGGAGGAACGCTTGCGGATTTTCCGGTGCTTTCAGTGGACACCGGCCGGAGCGGGCCTTATGTTTCCGCGACCGAAGTTCGAGCGACTTGCCGCCGTCGCGGAGTGAAAAAGGGTCCGACGTCCGGGTGCCGACGCAGGTTCGGTTTCCCGCGGGGTCGCTCTTCCACTTCGCACGGCCTCCTCGCCGGGCCTGAGGTCCTATGGCGGACAAACGCGCACGCGTCGAGCGGCGACGTCCGGGAGACCGGACGCAGCCGCAGCTTTCGGAACCCCTTGCCGAAGCGCCGCGACGTGCGCCGCGTCCCGGGAAGCCCGCTCCGCACATCGAGGTGACGATCGTGAGACTGAAAGACGAGAACCCGAACACCCTGTCCGCCGCGTCCGACGCTCCGGAGCGCGAGGAGTGGGCGCTGTTCGAGGAGAAGGACGAGGGGGTCGGCGAAGAGCCGATTTTCAAAGTTCAGCAGAAAATCGAGCAGGTTCAGCAGTCGGCTTCGCCCGACGACCCGCTCGGCATCTATCTGCGCGACGTCGGAGCTCACGACCTCCTCGAGCCGGAGGAGGAGCACCTTCTTCTCGGCGACCTCATCCTCGCGCGTAACCGCTGGATCGCGTCGTTCCTCGGCTCCGAAGCCGGCCTCGAAGCGGTGTGGCGCGATCTCGAGCGCTGGAAGCGCAACGAGATGGCGGCGCGTTCGCTGGTCCCCGGACCCCCGAAGCCGAAGCCCGGCCGCGAAGACGGCGACAATCACGTCGCGCGCCTCTACGAGATCTTCAAGAAGCAGGTCGATCGCCACGCGCGCCGGCCCTTCAACCCGGCGGGCAAAGGCGCGAACACCGGCCGACTCGTCGGCGCGCTTCTCTTCGTCGGTCTCCGTCCGGGCCCGCTCAAGCGGTACCGCGACGCGGCCATCGATATCGGCGGCAAGCTCCTCAAGCAGAAGATCCTCAGCGTCCGCGACCTGTTCGTGGCCGCCCGCCGTCCGCTCATCGAGCGCAACCTGCGCCTCGTGCTCTCGGTGGCGCGCAAGTTCGACGGCGGCCCGCTGGCGTACAGCGAGCTGATCCAGGAGGGCAACCTCGGACTGATCCGCGCGACCGAGTCGTTCTCCGCGCGGTTCGGCGTGCGCTTCTCCACCTACGCATACCTCTGGATCCGCCAGGCGATCCTGCGCGCGCTCGAAGACAAGAGCCGCACGATCCGTCTGCCGGTGAACGTCACCCAGTCGCTGCGCAAGGCGGCGAAGGAGGACCCGGAGGGCTTCGAGGATCCGCGGCTCATCGACGACGAGCACCGCCGCACCCGGCTCAGCGACATGCTCGCCAACCCGTCGGTCTCGCGCCCCGTGCTCTCGCTGGACTACGGTCCCGAGGACGAGTCGCGGCTCGGCGACCTGGTGGGCGACAACGCCACGCCGCGCCCCGACGCCGAAGTGATCCGCGAGGACATCAAAGGCCTCGTCCGGAACTCGCTGAAGATCCTGCCCGATCGTCATCGCCTCGTGCTGCGGCTCCGGTTCGGCATCGACTGCAACCGCCCGCATACGCTGGCCGAAATCGGGAAGATGCTCGGCGTTTCCGCCGAGCGTATCCGTCAGATCGAAGCGTCGGCGTTCGACCGGCTCCGCCGCGGGCCCGACGGCAACGTTCTGAAGGACATGGTCGACGACTGACGTCGACCGGGAGTCCGCGCCACGTCGCAGCCGCGCCGCGCTCACCGCGTCGCGGCTGCGGTCGTTTTCGGGCGCGGCGGGCGCGCGTCAGCGCGACGCGATCCGGAACGCCGAGACGCTGACGAAGCCCCAGGGGCCCGTCTCGGCGTCGACGACGTAGAGGCGGAGCGGGGCGCCCGCGACGCGGCGCAGGCTCCACGCGACGGAGACGTCGACCGCGTTCGAGGCCGGCCCGGCGACGGCGTCGACGATCTCGCCGAAGGCGCCGCCGAAAAGCCGCGCCCGGAAGGCCGCGACGTCCTCCACGCGCTCCGGCGGCGCCGTCGCGCCCTCCCGCACGAGGGCGACCCACGACGTCCCGCCGTGCAGCGTGAACGCCAGGCGGTCGTCGTCGCCCGCGCGGAAGGGGACATGCGCGACGGTGCGGCCGGCGTCGCCGCGGGCGCCGAAGGTGGTGACGTGCGGGGCGCCCTTGCGGTCGAAGCGCACGAGGGGATCGCCGAGGACCGTCCACCCGGGGTCGCCGGGGATCGTCGCACGCTCGGCGACGGGCCGCGACGCGGCGGCCGCGACCGCGTCGGGCCGACCGACGTCGCTCCGCATCAGAACGACCTGGTAAGGGTTCCAGGTCGACATCGTGTAGACGAGCGTGCATCGATCCGCGTCCCCGCGGACGAAGCGATCGACGAGATAGGGGCCGTACTCGCCGCCCCAGACGTTCTCCTTCCCGGGATCGTGGAAGACGTCGAGGGGAGCGGCGCGACGGTCGGCGTGCAGGAAGACGCCGTAGCCCGCGTCGCGATGCGGGTCGAAGATCACTTCCGCCTCCGACCACGGGCCCCAGGGCGCCGGCGCGCTGCGGAAGACGACGCCGCGCGGCGTCGACGCGTTGTAGAGCATCACCCAGCGTCCGAGCGGCGCGCACCACGCCGCCGACAGCTCGCCGACCACCGGATGGTGGAACAACGGGGCCGCGTCGTCCTCGCGCGTCGACCAGCGCGGCGCGGCGCCGTCGAGCCCCGCGAACCACCGGCGGCGCGTCGCGTCGGCGTAGCCGTCTTCGGGGAACGCCATCAGGCGGACGTCGGAGGCGCGGTAGTCGCCGCTGCCGAAAACGAAGACGCAGGCGTTCCACGGCAGGCCGTGAGCCCGCCCGTCGGGCCGCTTCACGAACGCGACGTTCACGAAATGCCGCGACGACAGCTCGCCCACGCTCGCGAAGGTCCTGCCGTCGTCGCGCGAGACGGCGAGCGTCGAGCGGTGCATCGTCCGAGCCCGCGAATGGCCGACGGTGAACGCGACGAGCAGCGCGTCGCCGACCGACGTGCCGTACGACGGGATCTCGAACGGACCGTGCCCGAGCCCGGGCACGGCGAGCGGTCGCCAGAGCCCGTCGTCGGCGCGCGGGACCTCGAGCCGCAGGCCTTCCGGATCGCGACCGTCGCCGAACGCGAGCGCGTCCCGTGCGCCGGGCCGGCCGGCGGAGTCGCCGAAGAGGAAGACGAGGCGTCCGCGATGCTCGAAGCTGCTTCCGAGGTCGGTCGCCGCGAGGCCCGCCATGCGATCGAAGCCCGGGACGGCGACGCCCCGCGCGCGATCGAACGCGCCGGTCAGCTGTCGGATCTTGGCCGTCGACCCCGGATACCAGCGCGGCGGCGCGTCCTGCGCCGGGGCGGCGCACGTCGCCAGAAGCGCGGCGCATGCGGCCCGCCTCGCGAGACCGCCGCGCGGCGGACGCCTCAGCCGAGCTTGCCGAAGAACCGGCGCAGCCGCTCGAGGCCTTTGCGGATCGTCTCGGCCGGGCACGTGTAAGTGACGCGGAGGTTCTTCGGCGCGCCGAAGGAGTCGCCCGGAATCGTGGCGACCAGCTCCTCCTCGAGGAGCGCGGCGCAGAGGTCGGCGGCGGTGCGGAAGGTGCGCCCGTCCTTGAGCTCCCTGCCGAGGAAGGCCGACACGTCGGGGAACACGTAGAAGGCGCCCCGCGGCGGCACCGGGCAGACGACGCCCGGGATCGCCGCGAGGCCGGCGTAGATGAGGTCGCGGCGCCGCGCGAACGCGTCCACCATTTCGCGGTTCACGTGCGCCTCGGACGTGAGCGCCGCCAACGCCGCGATCTGCGAGATCGTGCTGGGGTGGCTCGTCGCCTGGCTCTGGAAGCGCCCCATCGCGTCGATGATTTCGCGCGGGCCGCCCGCGAAGCCGAGGCGCCATCCGGTCATGCAGTGGGACTTGGACAGCCCGTTGACGACGACCGTCTGCGCCTTCAGCTCGGGCGCGACGTGGAGCAGGCTGAGGTAGGCGCCGCCGTCGTAGATGAGGTGCTCGTAGATGTCGTCGCAGAGGACGATCAGCCCCGTCTCCCGGGCCACCTGCGCCACGGCCTCCAGCGTCTTCCGCGAGTACACGGCGCCGGTCGGGTTGTTGGGGCTGTTGAGGATCAGCATCCGCGTCTTCGGCGTGATCGCCCCGCGGATGGCGGCCGGGTCGGCCTCGTAACCCGTGTCGAGGCGCGACTCGACGGCCACCGGCGTCGCCTCGACCGCGCGCACCATGTCGGGATAGGAGTTCCAGTACGGCGCGGGGAAGAGCACCTCGTCGCCCGGGTTGCAGACGGCGTACAGCGCGTTGTAGATGGCGGGCTTCGCGCCGCTGGTGACGATCGTCTCCTCGGGCGCGAAGTCGAAGCCGTCCTGTTTGCGGAACTTCTCCGAGACCGCGCGCCGCAGTTCGGGCATGCCCGCCGCGGCCGTGTACTTGCCGCGTCCTCCCCGGATCGCATCGATCGCCGCGTCCTTCACCACGGCAGGCGCATCGAAATCGGGCTCGCCCGCGGCGAAGGCGACCACGTCGGCGCCGCGGGACCGCATTTCCGCCGCCTTGCCGGTGATCTCCAGCGTCAGCGAGTTCTGCACCGCCTGCACGCGGCGGCTGGTCAGCGAGCGTTGCGGCAAGCGGGTTCTCGACAGGTCCCGCCCGGGGGAGGCGCGCGGCGCGACGCCCCGGGGCGCGAGCGGGGAAAGGTATCACGACGCCCCTTGCCGCGGAACGCGGCGGCGGCCCCCGACGTCCCGCGCCGGCCCGCCGTTAGCATCCCGCGCGCGCGGCCCGGCCGACGTACAGAAGAGACGCCCCAGGGGGACTCTTGCCGACACCACGAACCGAATCCCGACCTCGCCGCGGCGGCTTCCGCTTCCGCCTTCGCCGTCGCTACCTCGTCGCCGTCGTCGGCGGCGTCCTGCTCGGCCTCCTGGCCGTCGTGTTCGTGTCGCGGGTGTACAACCCGTTCGGCGCGACCCTCGGCGACCGCCCGTTGCTCGTCCTCACTCCGCCCGACGCCGACGCCGTGCTCTACGCGCCGCGCCTCCCGGACGTGCTCGGCGGCCTCGAAGAGCGTCCGTTCCTCCGCGCGCTCGACGCCTCGCAGGGGTTCCAGCAGTTCCTGCAGTCCGACTTCGCCCGCCAGACCGGCGCGCTCGAAGCGCTGAAGCGCTCCTGGCAGGAGTTCCAGAACCTGCGCCGCAGCCGCCCGTTCGGCCTCGACCTGATCGGCGACGTCTCCGGCGACGAGGTCGCGCTGGCGTCGTGGGCGCCGCAGACCGACGCGGGCAAGCCGGATTGGCTCGCGTCGTTCCGCCCGAAAAAGTGGACCGTCCTCGCCGCGGTGAACGTGCTCGTCGACCGCGGCCTCTCCGATCGGTTCCTCAAGGAGAAGCTCGCCGCGCGTGGCGTGCAGGTCGAGCACGCGCGCGACTTCGCGACGCTGACCCTGGCCGACGGCACGCGCCTGCACGTCGCCCGCGTGCGCGACGCGGTTCTCGTGGGGACCCGCGACTCCGAGCTCGCGCGTCTCAAGACCGCCGCCGACCGCGACAGCATCCCGGCGGCGCCGATCGAGCGCTACCGCGCGCTGACGGAGGACTCCGCCGACACGCGGCGGGAGGTGCGGCTCCTCGCGCGACGGGACCTGGCGGACGCCAGGCTCGGCGTCTCCGACCGCCTCACGGCGTTGTGGGGCGAAGGCGACGTGCGTCTCTTGCAGGCGGCGCTGCCGCGCCTCGGCGGCGACGACCTCGCGATCCGCCTCGCGGTCGACGAGGACCTCCGCCTCGCGCTGCGTACGGCCGAGGCGCCGCCGAGCCTCGACGACCTCGCGCCCGCCTACGGCCGCTTCACGCGCGATCGGCTGCTCGCGGCGTTCGACGCCGACGCGCCGTTCCTGCCCGCCTCGACGTTCGCCGTCGGGCGGTTCGAGGTCGCGGTCAAGCGGTTCCTGACCGCGCTCTTCGGGCGCCGCGAGATCTTCTCCGTCGCCGACCGGTCCAACCTCGCCGACGCGCTGGCGGCGATCCCCGAGTTCGGCAGCCTCGACGGCCTGTCGACGCGCCTCGACGACCTCTGCGACGGCGGGCTGACCCTCGGCTTCTTCCGCCAGGACCGCGAGTCGCTCGACAAGACCACGCCGGGCTACGCCGCCGTTCTCTCGCTGCGCGACGAGTCGCGCATGCGCGGCCTGTTCGACGCGCTGCGCGAACGCGTCCGCCTCGGCGGCGAAGGCGGCCGCAAGCAGGCGGTGAAAGACCTGGTGCACTCGAAGTCGGGCGACGCCGACCTGTACGAGCTGGTCCTCGCGAGCGGCGTCGTCGACGACCCGCGCGTCACGCAGATCGGATTCGCGGTCGCCCGCGGCAGGCTCGTCGTCACCAACTGGTTCCCCTCGCTCCGCGACCTCGGCGCGCGCCTCGCCGGCTCGGCGGACGACGCCGCGGACGCCCCGGGCCTCGAGCGCGCCTTCGCGTTCGCGCCCGACGCGATGCGCACCGCCTGGGCGACGGACTTCGAACGCCTTTACGCCTGGTTCGACCAGTCGGCCGAGGGCTGGGCCGTCCAGCGGACCACGCCGGGGGCGCGGGCCATGATCGAGTGGCGCCGCGCCGCCGACCAGGCCGCCGAGCAGGCGGGCCTGAAGGTCGGCACGCAGGACTTCGAGAAGTTCTCGAACGACGCCTACGAGAAGCGCGTCGAGCAGGAGTCGCGCGTGCGACGGCCCGAAGTGCGCCGCCGCATCCAGGGGTATCTCGACCAGTTCCGCGGTCTCGCCCGGCAGATCGGCGTGTTCGTGGGCGACGCAGGGAGCGACCTCGAGCTGCGCCTCGCGCTGGAGCTCAGGCCCGCGGCCTGACGGCGGGGCTTGCGCACCCCCGTCGGCTCTCTAAAATCCCGTCCCGCTCGCAGGAGCGCACCTCGCCGAGGTGGCGGAATTGGCAGACGCACCAGCTTGAGGTGCTGGCGCCCGTTACAGGGCATGCAGGTTCAAGTCCTGTCCTCGGCACTCCCTCATGCAAGGCCCGGTCGGCGACGATCGGGCCTTTCGCATTCCCGGAGGGCGCGTCCGCGACGCCTCGCGCCGTCGGTCGAACCTTCATAGCGTCGAGCCCGACGCCATGAACACCCGCATCGAAACCGACACCATGGGCGAGATCGCGGTCGCCGGCGACCGCTACTGGGGCGCGCAGACGCAGCGCTCGCTGCAGAACTTCCGCATCGGCGGCGATCGCATGCCGATCGAAGTGATCCGCGCCCTCGCGTTGATCAAGCAGTGCTCGGCGGAAGTCAACCACCGCCTCAAGCTCCTCCCGGCGGAGAAGCGCGACCTGATCGTGCGCGCCGCGCAGGAGGTGGTCGACGGCCGACTCGACGACCACTTCCCGCTGGTCGTCTTCCAGACCGGCTCCGGCACGCAGACCAACATGAACGTCAACGAGGTGCTGGCCAACCGCGCGAGCGAGCTGCTCGGTGGCAGCCGCGGCGAGGGCCGCAAGGTGCACCCCAACGACGACGTCAACAAGAGCCAGTCGTCCAACGACGTGTACCCCACGGCCATGCACCTCGCCGCCGTGGACGCCATCAAGAACCGGCTGCTGCCTTCGCTGGCGCAGCTGAAGGACACGCTGGCGGCCAAGTCGCGCGCCTTCGGGGACATCGTCAAGATAGGCCGCACCCACCTGCAGGATGCGACGCCGCTCACGCTGGGACAGGAGTTCTCCGGCTACGTCGCCCAGCTGGAGCAGGCGGACCGGCACCTGCATGCCGCTCTGCCGCACCTGTGCGAACTGGCGCT
>DASPNK010000403.1:0-5432 GCA_035626575.1 Planctomycetota bacterium
AGAGCGCGGTGGCGCCGCCCGCGGCGAGCGACAGGAAGAATCCGCGGACGACGGCGTCGAGGCCGCCCAGCACGAGTCGGTGGGCCCACGCCATGAACCACGCGAAACCGCTCAGCGCGTCGACCTCGCCGCGGACGATCAGGTCGAGCCGCTCGCTGACCGGGGCGAAGCGCGGTTGCAGCAGATCCGCCAGCGCGGCGCGCAGGCGCTCCGGGTCGAAGACCGCGGAGTCGAGGACCCAGAGGAGCGCCGCGAGCGTCACGAGGTAGAGCACGGCCGGCAGAGGCCGCCCCATGAGGTAGGTGAACGCCTTGCCGAGCGCGTCGTACGTGCCGCGGCGCTCCGCGGCGACGGCGGCCGGCGTGAACGCCATCGAGACCACGCCGAGGAACCACACCAGCTGCATGACGACGGCGAAGAGGACCACCACCGGCAGGAGCAGCACGTTCAGCGTCCAGCCGAGGTAGGGGATCCGGTCGACGAGTCCGACGGCCGCGATGACCGCCCAGCAGAAGAGCGTCGGCAGCGCGATGGCGGGGAGGTGGAGGAGCGTGGTGTTCTTCGCGCGCCAGGCGAATCCGAACGCGCGGTCCATCGGGACGTAATCGTCGGAGGCGATGCGGACGGCGAGCGTCCGATACATCGCGAGGCCGAACGTCGCCCACAGGAAATAGGCGGTGAGAGCCTGGACGAAGAAGATCGGCCCGAAGCCCGAGTAGGGGCCGAGGTCGAACACGCCCTGGAGACCTCGCGTGACGAGGTGGAAGAGGACGTCGTCGAAGAGCGAGTCCGCCTCCCAGGGCCGGCCGTCGAAGCCGAACGCGAGCGCCGCGAGGAGCGACACCAGTCGAAAGACGACGACCGCCGCCGCGCCAAGCAGCGCCGCATTGACGGACACCGGAAACCAGAGCGAGCGGAGGACCTTGTAGATCGGGTTCGCTTCCGGCGCCAAGGGCGCTCCTTCCGGGCGGACGACGCCGAAAAGCGGCGGCGGCGCGGCATCGTAAGGCCGCGGCCGGCCGCGCCCAAGCGCCGAAGGCGGGGGCTCAGCCGAGACGGGCGCGCAACGCGTCGGCGAGGCGGCGCGCACCGTCGGGCGGCCACGGCGGCGGCGTCGAAGCCCGGCGGGGCGGCCCCCAGACGGGGTCGGGGAAGCGCGGGTCGTCGGGGCGCCGCGGAACGACGTGCCAGTGCACGTGCGGAACGACGTTGCCCAGCGAAGCGACGTTCATCTTGTACGCGCCGGTCGCCCGTCGGACCTCGGCTTCGACGGCGAACACCACGGTCATCAGTCGGGTCTGCGCGGCGGCGTCGAGGTCGGACGTCTCGCGCACGTGGCGCTCAAGGATGACGCGGCAGAAGCCGGGGTAGTCGGGCTCCGCCGCGAGGACCACGCGGCAGAAGGCGTCGCGCCAAAGCACGACGCCGCCGTCGTCGACGCACAAAGGGCAGGGAGGTTCGGTCATGGGCGCCGCGGGCGCGGCGGGCGCTATCATCCGCCGCGACGCGTCCGCGTCCAGCTTCATGAGCCTTCGCCGTCGTCGTTCCCGCGTCGCGTCCGTCCTGGCCTTCTGGGCGGCGGCGGGGTGCGCGGCGTCGACGTCGTCCGCATCCCGCGCAGGCGACGATGCGGCGGCGTCGCGCCAGGCCGACGAGCCGCCGCCGACCGATCCGCGCGACCTTCTCGCCGAACCGCCGGACGCCCGCGCCGACGCCGCGTCCCGGCCCTTCGATCCGCGCGACCTGCTCGCCGTGCCGCCGGAAACGCCCGCGCGCTGAGGCCCGCGTTCGGACGCCGGCCGAATTCCGCCGGGGCGTCCGCCCCCCTTCATAGGATCCCCTCGATGTTGCGGGTCCTCTGCGGGAGATCGGGCGACGGGCGCACGGAGGCGGCCTTCGACGCCGCCGAACCGGGGCGCGCCCTGTTCGTCGTCCGCAACCGCCCCCGGCGCGACGCCCTCCGCGACCGCGCCGCGGCGCGGCGGGGCGTGTCGTTCGACGACGGCGCCGTCGTCTTCGACGAACTGGTCGCCCGCCTCTCGGCGCGGCGCGCGCGCGCGCGTAAACGGCTCGATCCGGCCGCGCGCGACCTCCTCCTCGACGACCTCGCCGAAGCGGCGCGTCCGCCGCTCCGCGGCGCGCCGGGTCTCGCCGGGTGGCTCGGCCGGCTCTTCTCGACCCTGAAGCAGGCCGACGTCTTCACCGCCGCGCGGGCGCTGACGACCTTCCCCTCGCTCTCCGATGGCGGGGCGGGCGCCGACGAGGCGCTGCGGCTGTTCGACCTCTACGGCGCGCGGCTGGTGGCCGACGAGCTGTACGACGAAGACGGCCTCGCGTTCGAGCTGGCGCGCGACCTCGGCACGCCCGAACTGCCGTTCGACGTCGCCGTGCCCGGGCGCGGTCGGCTCACGGTCGAAGGTTTTTATCGGACCACGCCGGTCGAGCGCGCCGTCTTCGCCGCTCTGTTCGGCGCGTTCGACGCGACGACGTGGCTCCTCGATGCGCCGTCGCCCGACGCGCTCGAAGATCCTTCGGTCGCCGTCTACGCCGATTACGTCGTCGGGGGGGCGCGGTTCTCGGGCGACGTGGCCTGGCTTCGAGCGTGCGGGGCGCGGTTCGAAACGGGGCCCGCCGCCCCTCCTCCGCGCCCCGCGCCCGAGGCGTACGTCCACGTCGACGCGCGCGCCGAAGCGCGGTGGGTCGCCGCGCAGGTCGCCGCCGCGCTCGCGGAGGATCCTTCCGCCGATCCGGTCGTCGCGGCCCCGTCCGACCGCGACGCCGCGCCGCTCTATCGCGAGGCGTTCGACGAGGCCGGAACGCCGCTCGACGTCCGCGCGACCGACGGCCCGGCCGCGGCGCCGCGCGCGCGGGCGGCGGCCGAGCTGCTGTCGCTGTCCGACCGCGGGTTCCCGCGCGACGCGACCGTCGCCGCGCTGCGCAACGCGTTCCGTTACGAGGGCCCCGACGGTCCTAAGAAGCTGCGCGCCGCCCAGGTCGAGCGCGTCGCGCGCGCGGCGGGCGTCGTCGGAGGTCGCGCCGAATGGCTCTCCGCGCTCGCGGCCGAAACCGCGCGCCGCCGCGACGCCGCGGCGCGCGTCGCCGAGGCCGACCGCGAGACGGCGGCGCGCCGGCTCGCCGACGCCGAAGAGGTCGAGCGGGGAATGCGCGCTTTCCTCGCCGCGAATCCCGATCCCGCCGACGAACTCTCCGGCGAGGCGTTCGTCGCGACCGCGACGCGTCTGCTGGAAACCGTCGGCGCCTTTTCGGCGGGGCGCACGCTGCCGCCGCGGTTCGACGTCCTCGAGGCGCGGGCCGCGGCCGCCGACGCCGCGGCGGCGACGGGCCTGATCCGCGCGCTCGAAACCTACCGCCGCGCCGACGGCCTGCTGCGCCGCCCGCCGCGGTCGTGGAGAGCGCACCGGCTCGCGCTCCTTCGGACGCTCGAACGGGCGCCGATCGTCGCGCGGCCGTCGACCGTGCGCGGAGCGCGCCTGCTCGGATTGCGGGATTTCCGCGGATCGACCGCGTCCCACGTGTTCGTCGTCGGGCTCGACGAGCGCGCGCTGCCGGAAAGCGGCGAAGCGCCGCCGTTGTTGAGCGAGGCCGACGCGGCGCGCGCGGGCGCCCGGACCGCCGAGGCGCGGCGCCGCGAAGCGGCGCACGCCTTGGCCCACGCGGCCTGCGCCGGGACGCGTCGCATCGTGTTCTCGCGCTCCGAGCGCCGCGACGACGCGACCGTCCATCCTTCGCCGACCTGGGCCGAGGTCGCGCCGCACCTCGTCCCTTCGCCCGCGCCTCCCGCGCCGCCGGTCGGCCGCCGTCGCCTCGGCGAAGCGCTGGGCGCCGCCTCGCGCGCCGGAGACGCCGCTTCCGCCGTCGCGCTGGCGCCCGCGGCGGCGGCGGCGGGCTGCGACCTCGCGCTCGCGTCGGCGCGCGCCGCGTCCGAAACGGCGCGCCGCGACCCGCGGTCCGCGAGCCGCTACGAAGGTCTTCTCGAGGCGGCCGCGCTGCCGCTCCTCGCGGCGACCTACGACGCGCGGAGCGCGACGTGGTCCGCCTCGCGCTTCGACGAATACGCCGCGTGCCCGCTGCGGTTTTTCTTCGAGCGCGTGCTCGGCGTCGACGCTCCGGAGGAGCCGGAGCGCGACGTCGGCCCGCTCGAGAGCGGCACGTTCCTGCATCGCGTCCTTTACCGCTACTACGCGGACGGCGCTGCGGAGGAGGCGGCGGCGGAGGCGCGCGAGCGCGCGCTGGCGCGGATCGCCCGCGAGGAGTCGGCGCGGTCGGGCCGCGCCGACGTTTATGCGACCTCGCACCTCGAGCGGCAGGTCGCGGGGCTCGCCGGAGAAGCGCCGGGCGCGGGGCCGCTCAAGCGATTCGTGGATTTCGAAGCGGGCAGGCCGGGGGCCTACCGCGTGCGTTTCGTCGAGGCGACGTTCGGGCCGCAGCGCGGCGACGAGGGCGGACGCACCGCGTGGTCCGAGGCGCCGGCGCGCCTCGTGGCGCGCGACGCCGAAGGGCGCGAGCGCGCGTTCCTGCTGGTCGGCGCCGCCGATCGCGTCGAGGTGCGCGCCGACGCGGGCGGCGAACGGCTCGTCGTGGTCGACTACAAGTCCGGCTCGGCGGACCGACTCGTCAAGGGCGCCGGTCGCGGGCGAGGTTTTCAGCTGGCTCTTTACGGTCGCGTCTTCGCCGACGCCGCGGCGCAGGCGGGGACGCCGACGCGCGTCGCGGGCGGCGCCTACTACGTCCTCTCGCCGAAGAAGTTCGATCTGACGTCGCAGCTCGTCGACGCCGACGAGGTCCCGCACCTGGTCGGCAGGAAGCCGTCTCGGTCGGCGAAGCTCGGCGCGGGCGGCTTCGAGGCCTTCGTGGACAAGGTCACGGCGCGCGCGGCGGACGTCGTCGACGCCGTCGCGGAAGGCCGCTTCCACCCGCATCGCCTCGCGGGGGAGCCGTTCGAGGGCGGGTGCGCCTGGTGCGACTTCGCGACCGCCTGCCGCGGGCGCGGCGAAGCGGAGCGCTTGTCGGCCGCGTCCGATCCGCGTCTGTTCCCGCAGGACGTCGATCTCCTCGGCGGGCCGGAGGACGCGCCGTGAGCCGCGCGCTCAGCCCCGCGCAGGCCGCGGCGCTCGACCTCGGCGAGTCGCTCGTGCTCTCGGCGGGCGCGGGCTCGGGGAAGACCCGCGTTCTCGTGGCGCGCTACGTGGCGGCGCTGGAGGACGTCGGCGGCGACCTCGACCGCGTCGCGGCCGTCACGTTCACCGAGAAGGCCGCGGGGGAGCTTCGCGAGCGCGTGCGCCGCGCGCTGCTCGACGCGGCCGCGCAGGCGGACGCGGAGGGCCGCGCCGACGACGCCGCGTGGCGCCGCGACGTCGAAGCGCGCCTCGGCGAAGCGTGGATCGGCACCATCCACGCGTTCTGCAGGCGGC
>DASPNK010000404.1:0-2865 GCA_035626575.1 Planctomycetota bacterium
TCGGCGCGCACCACCATCGGCACGCCGCCGTAGTGCGCCACGAGGCGCCCTTCGGGGTCTTCCGCCACGAGCGTGTGCGCGCCGGCCGGGTTGAGGGCGTACTTCCAGCGCCACCAGGGGACGTCCTTCGGCGCGTACTCCGGATCGGCGGGCCCGAATACGCGGTTGAAGAGGTCGACGATCGCCTCCTCGTCCCCCGCCAGGCGCCGCCGCACCACGAAGCCCTGGTTGCCGAAGCTCGCCGTCACGCCGCGTCTCCCGTCGCCGTCGGCGCGTCCGAACCGCTCGACTCCGACCACGCCCGCGCACGCTCGACCGCGCGCCGTCCGCACGCGACGCCGCTCTCCACGCACGCCTCCACCGTCGCGGGGTCGCGCTCCAGCGATCGGATCAACCGCCGCTCGGGCGCCAGCACCGTCACGCGCACGCCGGGCGGCGGCCGGAGGAGCCGTCGGAGGGCGGCCCGCCGCGCGCGTCGGCCGTTCCGCACCGCCTCGGCGACGCGCGACGACAGACCGCGGCGTCCCGCCAGCGCGTACAGCACGAGCGTCTCGTACCACGCCGGCCCCTCCGGCGGCGGCAGATTAAGGACGACGACGAGGTCGGTATAGCCGGCGGCGATCGCCTCGCTCACCGGCAGCGGCGCGCCGCACGCGCCGTCGACGTAGCGGCCGTGCGCGAGGTCGTACACGTCGGCGAGCACCGGCACCGACGCCGCCGCGAGCAGCGTCGGCAGAAGATCGGCCGCCGGAAGATCGCGCGCGTCGCGCCATTCGGTGACCAGGTCGTCGGCCCGCGTGATCGGGAACCACACCGGCGCCCGCCCGTGCGCGATCCCCTCGCGGTCGACGGGCCGCGACACGGTCATGGCGTGCTCGACGGCGTGGAGGTCGATCACCGGCCGCGCCGCGGCGAGCCGCCGCCAGAGCTCGGGCAACGAGCGGAAGAGGAGGAACCGCGGGGAGTCGACGCGGGTCAGGTCTTCGACGTACACGCGCGTGCCGACGCGCGGAATGCGCGACAGCCAGTACATGAGATTGAGCGCGCCCGCGCTCGATCCGAAGTAGCCGTCGAAGGCGTCGAAGGGGACGCCGGCTTCGGCGAGGCCCGTCGCGACGCCGGCGGCGAACGCGCCGCGCATGCCGCCGCCCTCGACGATCAGCGCCGTGCGCCGGGCGCCGCGACGCGACGGCTTGACGAGCGCGCAGGCCAGGGCGGCTTCCGGGGCGTGGTCGAGGCGTCGATCGGGCGGAAGGTCCGCCGGGGCGTTCACCCGCCGTCCTCCGCCGCCGCCGCCTCCAGCGGCCTGAGCTGCGGATCGCCGCCGAACGCATCGCGGCCCGCGACGCGGAACGAGCGTCCCGGCGACGCCCTCAACGCGAGGCGACGGCCGGTCTGCGGGTGGACGAACCCGAGCACCCAGGCGTGCAGAAGGAGGCGCGGGGCCTTGCGGCCGCCGTACAGCTCGTCGCCCACGATCGGGCAACCCGCTTCGGCGAGGTGCACGCGGATCTGATGTTTGCGCCCGGTCTCGAGCCGCACCTCGAGCGCGTGGAGCGCGCCGCGCGACGCGATGCGACGCCACCGGGTCAGCGACGCGCGCGCCGCGTCGTGCATCTCGGTCGGATCGCCGCGGCGTACGCTGCGCACGCGGTGCATCCGGTCGGGAAGCTCGACGAGAGAGCTGCGGAACACGCCGGTCTCCCCCGGCAGCGCGCCTTCGACCACCGCGGCGTAGTGACGGTCGATGGCGTGGGACGCGAACAGGTCCTTGAGCGCGTTCCGCATGAGCTCCGATTTGGCGAAGACGAGCAGGCCGGACGCGGGCGCGTCGAGGCGATGCACCAGCAGGGGCGGCGGATCGCCGCGCTCGGACGCGCGCCGCCGGAGGAGCGACCACGCCGACGGACGGCCGTCGTCCCGTTCGGCGGCGGTGAGCAGGCCGGGCGGCTTGTCGGCGACGAGCAGCGACGCGTCCTCGTGGACGATCCGCAACGCGGAGTCGGCGAGGACCTCGCGCGGCGTCTCCTTCGGCAGGATCTCGATCTTCGCCTCGTCCGACGTCTCGAGGTCGCCGCGGCGGACGACCACGCCGTCCACCCGCACCCGCCCGTGTTCGAGCAGCTGCTTCAGCGTGCGCCCCGAAGCGCCGGGGAGCCGTTCGCGGAGACGATCGACGAGCGCGGCCATGACGTGCGGACCTCCGGAATGTCATCGGCTTGCGGCGACGCGGACGTGATCCGCCCGCCGCGAACCGACCTACGTGCGCGGCTTCGGCTGCAGACCGAGTTCGGCCCACTGGCGCGGCTCCGCCGGCGACGGCGAGCCCGTGAGAAGGCACGCCCCGGAGGCGGTCTTGGGGAACGCGATCACGTCTCGGAGCGACTCGGCGCCGCGCATCAGCATGACGATGCGGTCCACGCCGAGCGCGATGCCGCCGTGGGGCGGCGCGCCGTATTCGAGAGCGCGCAGGAACCAGCCGAACTTCGCCTCCGCCTCTTCGCGCGGGAGCCCGATGAGGTCGAAGACCCGCTGCTGGTCTTCGGGGCGGTGGATCCGGATCGAACCCGATCCGATCTCGTTGCCGTTGATGACGAGGTCGTAGAGGTTCGCCGTGACGTGGGAAAGGTCGTCGCCAGGGAGAGGCAGCGGCTCCTTCGAGGAGGTGAACATGTGGTGTTTCGCCTCCCAGCGCTTCTCCTCCTCGTTCCAGCCGAAGAGCGGAAAGTCGACGACCCACAACACGTCCCACCGTCCGGCGTCGACGAGCTTCCGCGTCCGGCCGAAATGCAGGCGGACCTGCGCCAGCGCCGCCCACGCGACCTCTTCGTGCGCCGCGACGAAGGCGAGCAGGTCGCCGGTCTT
>DASPNK010000405.1:0-5274 GCA_035626575.1 Planctomycetota bacterium
GCGCGCCGCGCGTCGACCTGCGTGGCGCGCTCGACCCCGCGGCGGCGGAGACCTACCTGCCGAACGACTCCCACTGGTCGCACGAGGGCGCCCGGCGCGCTGCGCTCGCGACCGCCGAGGCGGCGCGGGCGGCGTTCCCCGGCGGACTGCCCGGACGGCCTCTGAAGACGCGGTTCACGGAAGGCCCCGAGCGGCGGCATCGCGGCGACCTGCAGCGGATGCTCGGGTTCGTCGAAGGCGGGGCCGCCGACGAAGCGCTCCGGGCCCCGACGCGGACCGTCGCCGGCGTCGGGCCCGACGGCAAGCCGCCCGTCGCGGCGAAGGGGGAGCCGATCGTGGTGTGCGGCACCAGCTTCTCCCGCAGCTTCGACTGGCCCGCGCTGGTCGGCGCCGCGCTCGAGCGCCGCGTGACCGACGCCGCCGTCGCGGGGCAGGGCCCGACGGTCACGCTGCTCGAGCTGGCCCGCGCCGTGTCGGCGGGGGAGCGCGCCGCGCCGGAGCTGATCGTCTGGGAGTTCCCCGAGAAACACTGTTTCACGCGGCCGCAGGAGTTTCTCCGTCCGCTCGAGGCCTTCGCCGCCGAGGCGCGCGCCGAGCTCGCCTACGACCCGGCGACGGCGCGGCCGCTCGCCTACGCGAAGCGCGAGCTTCGGGAGATCGCCGACGCGGGCGACGACGGCGGCGTGCTCCGCGGTTCTCCGTCGCCGCCGCGCCCCGGCGCGGGCTTCGACCCGCAGGTGATCTACGACCTCGCCGAGCCGCTGCCGGGCGACGGCTCGCTCGCTCTCGTGGTGACGGTGCGCTCGAAGGCCGCGACCGACCTCAAGGTCTACCTCGACTGGGGCCGGGTCGGCTTCTTCGAACCGTGGGCGAAGAAGCGCCGCGTCGCCGGCGGGGGCGCCTCGTGGAGGTTCGTCGTTCCGCTGCAGGGCGAGGACCCCGACGTCCCGCTGACGCGCCTCCGCATCGACCCCGCGAACTCCGAGACCGCCTTTGAGCTCGACCCGCCCGCGCTTTGGGAGCGCCGCCGTTGAGCGCGTTCCCGCTTGCGGTTCAGCGCGCGCGGGGGTACGACGCGCGCGCCGTCCGGCGCCGCGCCCGAACGACGCTCGCGGCGCTCATGGCCCTCATCCGCCCCGCCGACCGGTTCCGGCTCCGCCTCCTTCCCGCCGTGCTGACGTTCGGCGCGGTCGTCGCCGCGCCGGCGGCGCTCGAAGTGCGCGAGGGCCGCGGTCCGTGGAACGCCTGGTGCGCGGCCCCGCCGACCTTCGCCGCGTTGCGGGACGGGAGCGCGGCGCGACGGCTCGAGGCCGCCGCCGAACCGCGCGCGACGTCGGCGTTCGCGGCGCCCCGCTATCGCGAGGCGCTGTGGCGCGCGTTCGGGCGCCTCACGCCGAAGCTCTTCGCAGGCCCGGACGGCGTCCTCTTCGAAACCTGGCTCTTCGACGGATATCCCGAGCCCGACGCCGCGGCGCGGGCGGCGCGCGGCGCCGCGCTGGTCCGGGAGCTGGCGGCGCATCTCGAAGCGCGCGGCGGGCGGCTCCTCTCCGCGCCCGTGCCGTTGCGCGAGGATTTTCTCGCGGCGCGGCTGCCGAATCGGCCCGACGCGCCGCGCGGCGGCTACGACGCGTTGCTCGCGGCGTGGCGCGACGCCGGCGTCCCGGTCGTCGACCTGAAGTCCGCCCTGGCGCCGCTCGGCGAGAGCGCGTTCTTCCGCGACGATCCGCACTGGACCACCGTCGCGGCGCGCGTCGCAGCCGAGGCCGCGGCCGACGTCGCACGCGGCCTCGTCGACGTCGGCGCGCTCGGAACGCCCGAGGCGTTTTTCGCCGCGACGTCGCCGCCTGCGCCGTCGCCGGGAGGCTACCGGCGCATGGCGGGCTTCCGGCCAGGATCGCCCTCCGACCTCGCGCTGGCCGACGCCGCGCCGATCGTGACGGTCGCCGCCGCGACCGGCGAACCCGCCGCCGACGGGACGCCGCGCCCGATCGTCGTCGCCGGCACCAGCTTCTCCCGCGACTTCGGCTTCCCGCACTACGTCGCCGCGGCGCTCGGCCGCCGCGTCGAGCAGGCGGCCGTGCAGGGCGATCCTTTTTCGGCGCTCGCCGCGCGGATCGTCGCCGCCGAGCGCGGCGAGAAGCCCTGGCCCGCCCTGTGGATCTGGGAGTTCCCCGAGCGCGCGGTCTTCCGCACGCCGGCGGAGTTCCAGGACGCGTTGGAGGCGTTCCTCGCCGCGCGGAGGCCCGCGAAGTGATCTTCTCGTCGCAGCTCTTCCTCTTCTGGTTCCTGCCCGCCGTCGTGCTGGTCTACGCGCTGCTGCCGATGCGCACCGTCGAGCGGCTCGACCCGATCGAGCCGTCGACCCTGCGCGCGCTGCCGCGGTGGCTCTTCTCGAAAAGCGGGTTCCTCACGCTCGCCAGCTTCGTCTTCTACGGCGCCGCGAGGCCCGACTACGTGCTGCTGATGATCGGCAGCGCGTGCCTCGACTACTACGTCGGCCGCGCGCTCGGCCGCATCGAGGCGCCCGGCCGGCGCCGCACGCTCCTCTTCCTGTCCTGCGCGGCGAATCTCGGGCTGCTCGCGTACTTCAAGTACGGCGCGCTCCTCGCCGGCACGGCGCTCGGCGCGTTCGGCGGCGACGCGCCGGCGTGGGTGCGCTCGTGGGAGAAGGTGGCGCTCCCGGTCGGGATCAGCTTCTACACCTTCCAGTCGATGAGCTACACCATCGACGTGTACCGGCGCCAGCTCGCGCCGATCTACAACCTCGGCGACTTCCTTTGCTACGTGTCGCTGTTCCCGCAACTCGTCGCGGGGCCGATCGTCCGCTACGCCGACGTCGCGCGCGAGCTGAAGGAGCGCGATCACACCGCGGCGAAGATCGCGACCGGCGTCTTCCTGTTCCAGATCGGCTTCGCCAAGAAGCTGCTGCTCGCGGACACCGTCGCGCCCGCCGCGGAGGCGCTGTTCGGCGCGGGCGCCCCCGGCCGCGCCGGACTCGCGCTGGCGGACCCGTCGACGCTCGAAGCGTGGGTCGGCTCGGTCGCCTACGCGTTCCAGATCTACTTCGACTTCTCGGGCTACTCCGACATGGCGGTGGGCCTGGGGCTGCTGTTCGGCTTCCGGTTCCCGGTGAATTTCGACGCGCCGTACAAGAGCGCGAGCATCACGGAGTTCTGGCGCCGCTGGCACATCTCGCTGTCGACGTGGCTTCGCGACTACCTCTACCTGCCGCTCGGCGGCAACCGGAAGGGCGTCGCGCGCACCTACGTGAATCTCGCGCTGGTGATGCTGCTCGGCGGGCTCTGGCACGGCGGCTACTGGACGTTCGCCGCGTGGGGCGCCTACCAGGGCTTCTGGCTGATCGTCGAGCGCGCGCGCGGCGGCCGCACCTTGTACGAGCGCCTGCCGCGCGCGGCGCGCGTCGCGGCGACGTTCCTCGTCGTCGTCGTCGGCTGGGTCTTCTTCCGCGCGAACACCTTCGCCGACGCGGGCCGCATCCTCGCGGCGATGGCGGGATTCGGCGGCGCGGGCGCGCCGGGTCTCGTGCGCCTCGGCTTCGGCGGCGACACGCTGCTCCTGTGGGGGCTCGGCCTCTCCGCGCTCTTCGCATGGGCGGGGCGGCCTTCGCACGAGGAGGCTCGCGCGCCGTCGTGGGCCCTCGCGGTCGCGGCGCCTTGCTTTTTCCTCACGGCGGTCTGCCACCTGTTCTTCCAGTCCTACGTGCCGTTCCTCTACTTCCAGTTTTAGGCGACGGCGGCCCCCGGCGGCCGCGCGCAAGTCGGTGCGCGACGCGGGACGGCGCGCGCGACGCGCGGACGGGCCGCGCGCAGCGCGCGCAAGATCGACGGGCGTCGATACGGACTTGCGGCGCCTCGCGGAGTCTTGACCGACGCACCTCGCGTTCCGAGCGCGGCCTTGACCGCAGCTTCATGGCCGGCCGCGACTATGGAATCGGCATGAAGTCCGACGCCGTTCTCCGCGCCTCGCTGCCGACGCTTTTCGCCGTGCTCGTGCTGACGGCCGTCGCCGCGACGCTCACGCCCGAGCGGGCGCCGCGCCGCGAGGCGCCGCCGCCTACGGCGCGCGCGGCGTCGCCCGCGACGCTCGACGTGCTGCCGGCGCGCCTTTCCGAGCTGGGCCTCTTCGTCGACCTTCCGGCGCTGAGGCCCGCGCCCGGGGTCGAGGCCTACGACGTCCGCTATCCGTTGTGGAGCGACGGGGCCGAAAAACCGCGCCACCTGCGGCTGCCCGAAGGCGGCCGGCTCGCGAGCGACGGCGAAGGCGGGTTCCACTTCCCGGAAGGTTCGACGTTCTCCAAGACCTTCGTCGCGCCGGCCGACGCGGGCGCGGCGTCGGGCCGGAAGCTCGAGACGCGCATCCTGCACAAGAACGCCGAGCGGTGGTTGACCGGCGCCTACGTGTGGAACGAGGCCGGCGACGACGCGGACCTCACCGACGGCTGGGATCGCACGCTGCCGCTCCGTCTGCCGGGATGCGACGCCGACTACGTGGTGCCGGGCCGCGTGAGCTGCCTGCAATGCCACGCGGGCGCGGGCGACATGGTGCTCGGGTTCTCCGCGCCGCAGCTCGGAACCGCGAAGCTCGGCGAGCTGGCGGCCCGCGGGCGCCTCGAGGCCCCCGTGCGGGAGATCCCGCATGCGGAGTTCGAGGCCGAGAGCGACGTCGAGCGCGACGCGCTCGGCTACCTCGAAGGCAACTGCGCCCATTGCCACAACCCTCGCAGCTCCGCCTTCGCGGGCGCGCAGCTCGACCTGCGCGCGTTCAAGGCGAAGGAGGCGATCGGCCGGCCCGCGTTCCGCCTCGCCCACGAGTCCGCGCGTCACGTCGTCGCCGCGGGAAAGCCCGAGGCCAGCACGCTCTATCGATTGTTCGTGCGGACGCTGGCGCCCGAGTTCGATCAGAAGCGCATGCCGCCGGTCGGAGCGCATTCGGTCGACCCGCACGGGCGCGCCGTGCTCGAGCGCTGGATCGAAAGTCTCGCGGTCCCCGAAGGAGCCCGCGAGTCCGTGCATCGCTCCGAATGACCCCGTCGCGCGTCGCGTCGCCGACGTCGCACCGCGAGAAAGCCTCGCGCGCCGCCACCATGACTCCTCAACGTCGTTTCTCGAGAGCCGCGGCGGTCGCCGCGCTGCTTCTCGTCGCCGCCTGCGACGCCGGCCGCCCCGCCGCGTCGGACCCGACGGCCGCCGCCTCCTCCGCGCCGAACTGGGACGCCCCGCCGCCGAAGCCGACCGGCCTCCGCCACGAGACGCT
>DASPNK010000406.1:0-7060 GCA_035626575.1 Planctomycetota bacterium
ACGAACCTCCTCACGCTCGAGGGGTTCCACCGCATCCTGCGCGGGCTGGTGAGGAACTTCACCGAGTTCGCCCCTCTCGGAACGGTGCTGGTGGCGCTGCTCGGCGTCGGCGTCGCCGAAGGGTCGGGGCTGATCGCCGCCGCGATGAGGCTCCTCGTGAACGCCGCGCCGCGCGCCCTGCTCACCCCGACGGTGATCTTCGCGGGCGTCATGTCGAACATGGCGAGCGAGTTGGGCTACGTGCTGCTCGTCCCGCTCGCCGCCACCATCTACCTCGCGGCCGGACGCCATCCGATCGTCGGCATGGCGGCGGCCTTCGCCGGCGTCTCGGGCGGCTACTCGGCCAACCTGCTGCTCGGCACCGTCGATCCGCTGCTCGCGGGGTTCACGCAGGCGGCGGCGCAGCTCGTCGACAAGGCGGCGCAGGTCAACCCGGCCTGCAACTACTGGTTCATGGCGGCCTCGACGCCGCTCCTGACGTTGGTCGGCACATGGGTCACCGAGAAGATCGTGGCCCCGCGGTTCGAGACGCGCCGACCCGACGGGACGACCGGCGCGGTCGTCGCGGAAACCGCCTCCGACGAGACGACGGCGCGGCCCCTGACCGCGCTCGAGAAGCGCGGGCTCGCGGCGGCGGGCGTCGTCGCGCTGCTGTTCGTCGGGTTCCTGCTCCTCGGCACGATCCCGGCGACGGGCTACCTGCGCGGGGCGGGCGGCGACCTCCTCAAGTCGCCGCTCATGGACGGCATCGTCGCGCTCATCTTCGGGTCGGCGCTCCTGTGCGGCGTCGCGTACGGCGTCGCGGCGAAGACGATCGGCGCCGACCGCGACGTGATCCGCGGCATGTCGAAATCGATGGAGACGCTGGCCGGGTATCTCGTGCTCGTCTTCTTCGCGGCGCAGTTCACGCGCTTCTTCGAGTGGAGCGGGCTCGGGTTGATCATCGGCGTGAAGTGCGCGGGAGCGCTGCGCGAAGCGAGCTTCGAAGGGCCCGTGCTTCTTATCGCCTTCATCCTCGTGACGGCGATCTTCAACCTCTTCATGGGCAGCGCGTCGGCGAAGTGGGCGTTGATGGCGCCGGTCTTCGTGCCGATGTTCCTGCTCCTCGGTTACCGACCCGAAGTCGTCCAGTGCGCGTACCGCATCGGCGATTCGTGCACGAACGTCATCTCGCCGATGATGAGCTACTTCGCGCTCATCATCGCGTTCCTGCAGCGCTACGACCGGACGGCGGGCATCGGCACGCTGGTGTCGACGATGCTTCCGTACTCCGTCGCGTTTCTGATCACGTGGTCGGCGTTCTTCGTCGGTTGGATCGCCCTGGGGCTGCCGCTCGGTTTCGGTTGAGCGACGCCCTGCGGCGCCCGGTCACTCGCCGCAGGCGGTCGCGCCGGCCGACGCCGCTTCGAAGGTGCTGCGCAAGAGGCGGAGGAGCGCCGCGGTCGCGAACGGCTTCGGCAGGAACGGAGCGCCCTTCGGGAACGGCCGCTCGGCCGCCGCTTCGACGTAGCCCGACATGAAGACGACCGGAAGGTCGGGGCGCCGCGCGACGGCGGCCGCCGCGACGTCTCGGCCGTCGAGGTCGGGCAGGACGACGTCGGTCAGAAGCAGGTGCGGAGCGCGCGAACCGTGGTCGAGCGCCCGCAACGCCTCGGCGCCGCAGTCGGCGGCGACGACGTCGTAGCCCGCGCCGCGGAGCGCGCGCTCCACCATGTCGCGGACGAGCGGGTCGTCTTCGGCCACGAGGATGCATCGGCCGCCCGCAGGCGCGGCGCCGTCCGCGTCGCCGGCGACGGTCGCCGCGGCGGCGGGCGCTTCGACCGCCGGCAACGTGAGGCGGTACGCCGCGCCCGTCGGCAGCGGCTCGAACCGCAGGACGCCTCCCGCCGCCGCGACGTCTTCGGCCAATCCCGAGAGTCCGACGCCCGCGGCGCCGCCGCGCGGGCGCGCGTCGCCCGGGGCGGCCCCCTCGGCGCGCTCCGCGCTGAACGACACTTCGACGTAGCCGTGAGGCGCCGGCGCGGCGCCGTCGGGGGCCGCGGTCCCGCCGGTGCGCCGCGCGACGAGCCGCGCCGTCGCCGCGTCCGGGCTCGCTTCCCTCAGGTTGCCGGCCATCGCCAGCAGCAGGCTCTCGAACCGCTCGTGATCGAAACGGACGCGCGCGCCGCCGCAATGGCACGCCTCGGTCAGCGGCAGACGGTCGCCGAGGAGACGCCGAAGGAGCGGCGCCGCCGCGCGCACGGCGGCGTCGACGTCGAAGGCCTCGTCGCCGGAGCGGCGCGGCCTGGCGCAGCTCAGGAGCTCGCGCGCGAGGCGCGCGGCGCCGAGCGCGGCGTCGCGGATGCGGTCGAGGTGTTCGCCGACCGCCCAGGTCGGGGCGCCGCGCGCGAGCTCGACGAAGCCGAGGATGGACGTGACCTGGTCGTTGAACTCGTGAGCGACGGCGGAGGCGAGCCTCCCCACCGCTTCCGAGCGCCGCGCATGAACGAGCTCCTGCTCGAGGAGGAGCCGATCGGTCACGTCCTGCGCGACGCCGACCATGCGGACCGCGCGCCCCGCCGCGTCGCGCTCGAGGACGGCCCGATCACGGATGCGGACCCACGCGCCGTCGCGGGCCCGCATGCGGTAGTCGGCGGAGAACTCGCCGCCGTCGCGCAACGCCCGCGCGACGACGGCGGCGACGGCCGACGCGTCGTCGGGGTGGACGAGCGACGTCCACCAATCCACATGAGGGCTTTGCGCGTCGGGCCCGTAGCCGAGGATCGACTCGATCGCGCCGGTCCGACGGGAGAGTCCGCTGCGGACGTCGAAGTCGTAAAAGATCGCCCGGGCGGCTTCGGCCGCGAGAAGGTGGCGCCGTTCGGCGCGCGCCAGGGCCGCCGCGAGCTCGGCGAGCGCGCGTTCGTGCGGAACGGGCGGAACGGGCGGGGAAGCGTCGTCCGACATCGTCGCCGCGCGCGTCACGAGCCGCCGCTCACGGCAGGCCGAGCGTAGGACGGCGGCGGTCGGACGGCAAGCGTTGCGTCAGCGCGACGCGGAGGCCTGCGCGGCGTCGGGCGTTGCGATCGAGATTCAATCTGTCTTTCGCCGTCCGGCCGGCGGCCCGCTCCCGCCGACGTGCCCGCCGCCCTGTCTCCGGCACGCCGCGCCGGGCGCCGTGCGGGCCGTCGTAGGCAAGTCCTGCGATTTCCGCGCCTTATGGCGCCTTCTATGGACCCGTTGGCGTCGCTCGAGTCCGTCCTCCCGCCGGACGGACCGGAGCCCCTCCGACGGCGACGCGGAGGACGACCGTTGAGCCTGCTCAAAGGACTCGCTTCGAAGCTTTTCGCCCGACCGGCCCCGGTCTACGTGGACGCGCTGGGCCGCCCGTGGAAGGACGACCTGCCCGACCGGCATCGCTGACCGCGCTCCGCATGCGTCGCGGGCGCGGAGGCTTCGCCCGACGACGCCGAAAATCGGACCTCGGGCGGGGCGCCCACGGCCGACGAAGGCGGACCGATCGCGGCTTTCTTGCATCGCGCCGGCGCGCTGATTAGAACGCTCCGACCTACGGGCTTAGCTCAATTGGCAGAGCAGCTGATTCCAAATCAGCAGGTTGTGGGTTCGATTCCTACAGCCCGTGTTCCTGAAAGGCCGCGCTTCGGTGCGGCCTTTTCTCTTCGACGGGAGATCGAGGTCGCCGCTGGAGCGCAGTGCGGCGCCGGACGCGCGGCGCGCGTCGACCCTCGGGAGCCCTTCGCAACTCCCCGCGTGTCGTCGCGCAAAAATCGGCTCGCCGTTCGGCGCTGAAAGACTGCGACCACGGCCCTCTCTTTTTCAACCGTGTGTGGACGTCGTGCGGCGGCGCCACTTTTTTCGGGCTCGCCGCGCTGTCTGAGTTCCGACCGTTCCTGGCCCCCGGGGATGCGACGTGACCCAACAGACGCCCGATCGACCTCCCGACGAAATCCCCTGCGCGGACGGGCCCAAAAGGGGTTCGTGCATCGACCGCGGCTCGGCGTCCGCGGTCGCGCAATGGGGGGCGGCCTTCCCGTGGCCCTACGTCACGCTCGACGGGTCGCGCTGGGGACGCCAGGTGGTCCCGACGACGGAGCGCCCGAACGGTCCGCACTACGAGCTTCGAGACCAGGACGGCGTCCTCTCGTATTTCTGGCACGAGTGAGGGCGCCCCGGCGCGAGAAGGGAAGGAGTTTCGCCTACGCGCCGCCGCGCCGACCGCCGCCGCCGCGCCGCCCTTCCGGCGGATCGCGACGGTCGTCGTCGTCGTCGTCCGCGGCGTCGTCGTCCGACTCCGCCTTGTCCACGTCGCGCTCGCGGCTGTCGATCCAGAACGACTGGCCGGTGCACCGCGTCACCTCCATCGTCCACGACGCCGCGCGCCAGGAGCCGATGATGTCGCCCTCGAGATAGGAGAGGAACACGTCGAGCTGCTCCGCCTCCGAGTCGACGCCTTCCTTGTAGATGATCGGGACCTTCTCGTCCCACGGGAGCACGTCGAGGAGGTACGCCGTGACGTCGAGGTGGTCGGCGAGGACGTCGTGCAGGCAGAAGACGATCGCCGCGAGCCCGTCGTCCTGCTTCACCGCTTCATGGAAGACGAAGTACTTCTCCGCCTCGGTGGTGCGGATCACCCGCTGCGTGCGGAACTTGTCTTCCGCCTGCCAGAGCTGCTTCAGGCGGTTGTTCCAGCAGGATTCGCAGTATCTCTCGCGGCCTTCGCCCTCGGGAAGGACCGCTTCGCTCTCGCGACAGATCTTGCATTGCGCCATCGTCGGTCGGTCTCGGCTCACCAGTGATGGTGGTGATGCCGGTGGTAATAGCCGAATCCCAAACCGAAGCCGACCGGGTAGGGGCGCTCGTAGTAGCGGGTCACGTAACGGACGGGCAAGAAGCGGGTTCGGTGTTCGCGGCGGCCGTCGCGGAAGTGGTAGCTCCACGAGACGGCGACCGATCCGACGCCGTTCCACCGCCCCGGCGCGCCGAGGTCGAACAGCGCTTCGACCGAGCGGTTCGCGCCGCCGGGCACCACCAGCGCGCGGCCTTCCTGCCCGACGGGCACGTAGGTCCCGACGAGCAGGAACCGGCGACCGACGTCGTCCTGCGCGGCCGTCCCGTCGAGCGGGACGGTGATCGCCGACGGCCCGGCGTTGGCCACCTGGATCCGCACCCGCAGGGTGTCGGTCTCGCGCCCCCCGAGCTCCTCGTAGCGCAGGCCTTCGGCTTCGACGATCACCGACGCCTGCTCCACGCCGTCCGCCTGCACCGAGTAGCGCGCGGCGGGGGCGAGCCGCCCGTCGTCGGAAACCGCTTCGAGGAAGACCTCGGTGGAGCCGCAGCCGGCGAGCAGCGCGGCGACCGCGAGGGCGAAGAGCGACTTCATGATCGAACCTCCGCGGGCGTTCCGGGCACGCGCCGCTTCGACGGACATAGAGCACGCCGCCGCGCACGTCGACGAACGCGCGCCCGCCCGCGGCGGGTCAGCGAAGGCGGCGGCGCCGCGCGTCGTCGACGATCCGGTCCGCCGCGACGCCCGACGCTGCGCGCACCTGCGCGTTCCGATCCCGACGCTGCATGGCCCGCAGGCGGTCGACCGTGGCCGGCCACGCCGCCTCGGCGCCGTAGGCGCCCAACGCCGTCGCGGCGCGCCACCGCACGTACCAGTCGGGATCGTCGAGCGCGGACGTCAGCGCGCCCGTCGCCGCGGGGCCGGCGTCCGGCCCGATGCGGTGCAGCACCCAGGCGGCCTGCGCCCGCACCGACGCGTCGGGGTCCGACAGCCGCGCGGCCGCCGCGTCGGCGGCCGGGAGCGCTTCGCGTTCGAACCGCGCCAGGGCGGTCAGCGCCGCGTACCGCACGTCGGCGTCCGGGCTCTCCAGCTCCGCGGCGAGCCGCGGCGCCGTCTCCGGCCCCATCGCCTCCATGGCCGCGACGGCCGCGTCGCGCCGCGCGCGGTCGGGCTCGCGGAAGTCCTCGATCCACGCTTCCTGCGAACGGTCGAGGTACGCAAGCGGACGCGACTCCGGCGCCGGCGGTTCGGGCGCGGCGCACCCGGCGACCGCAAGGGCGAGGAGGGCGAACGCAGGACGGCGTCGAAGCATGCGGCGATTCCTTCGGGCGGGGCGCGGTGCGTCGCGCGCCGCGCGCAGTCTATCTTCCAACGAGGGATCGCCGTCGACGCGCCCTCCCCGGGCGCGCGCCGCCGCCGTCCCCGAAAAAGGATCGTCTTTTCGGCGGTCCGCGGTGTATCAACGACGCTCATGAGGCGTTCCGGCGCGCACATCCTGACCTTCGCGGCGTGTTGCGCGCTGACCGCCGCGGCGACGGCGCAGTCGCCGCAGCGGCGGCCGCAGCGCGACATCGTCCTCACCATCACGGCGCCCGCGGGGCGCGGGTCGCTTTCCGTCGACGTGTCCGGCGGCACGCCGGGGGCGCTGTTCGTCACGCTCGTGGCGTTGGAGCCGCGGACGTTCCCGCACGGGCCGCTTTTCGGCCTCGAGCTGCCCATGGAGGAGATCCTCACGCAGTGGACGCTCGGCCCGCCGTTCATCGGCGTGTTCGACGCGCGCGGGCGGGCCTCCTGGGGCGGGGCGACCGGCCTGCCCGCAGGGATGCGCGTTTATGCGGTGACGCTCGAGAGCCCCGACATGCCGTTCCTGCCGCGGGCGTCGACGCCCGTGGTGTACGTCGTGCCGTGAGGCGTCAGCCCGCCCGCGCGACCTGCACGCGGGCGTCGTTGTAGGTCGCGCCTCCGGTCGCCGGGGTGACGTCGGCCGGGATGAGCGCGTTCGGCCCGCGGCCCTCGCGCGTGTTCCGCAGCCAGACGCCTTTTGGGATGACGCACACGCCCGGACGGAGCGCGTCGTCGATCCGCGCCAGGGCGGTGAGCTCCGAGCGCGCGTTGAAGACGCGGATGCGATCGCCCGGCGCGATCCCGCGGGCGGCGGCGTCGGTCGGCGCGAGAGCGCACCACAACGGCGTGCGATCGAGGTCGCCCAGAGTGGAGTTGATCGTGCGCGGCGACGCCGGCGACAGGAGCGCCAGCGGGAACTCCGGCGTCGCC
>DASPNK010000407.1:0-2612 GCA_035626575.1 Planctomycetota bacterium
GCGCGGCCTGCGCCGGCCTTTCGGTCTTCGCCCCGTCCACCCTCGTCGCCGCCCTCGGATCCGCGGCGATCTACGCCGGCGGGGTCGCGCTCAACGACGTCGCCGACGTCGAGAAGGACCGCGCGCTGCATCCCGAACGGCCGCTGCCGTCCGGCGCGGTCCCCGTTGCGGAGGCGCGCCGCGGCGCGTGGTGGCTTCTCGCAGGCGGCGCGGCCACCGCGTTGATCCAAGGCCCGACCGGCGTCCCGATCGCCGTCGCGACCGTCGCCGCCGTCGTCGCCTACGACCTGCTCCGCGGCCCCGGCGCCCTCGCCGGCGCGCTCTTCCTCGGCGCCGCGCGCGGCTTCAACCTGCTGCGCGGCGCCGCCGGCGCCGACGCGCTCGAAGGCGTCGCCCTCTACGCCGCGCTCTTCCACGCCGCGCTCATCGCGTGCGTGACCGTGATTTCGGCCCACGAAGACGCCCCGGTCGGCGCACCCACGCCCGCCGAGGCGCGGCGCGCCGCGCGGCTCCTGCCCGCGTTCTACTTCGGGCCCGCCGTGCTCGCGCTCCGCTTCGGCGGACTCCTCGCGGCGCTCCTCGCCGCCGCCGGCGGCGTCCTCCTCGCCGTCTTCGCGACGCGCTCCGCGTTCGAACATCCGCCGCGCTACGCGCCGATCGTCCCCCGCGCGGTCTTCTCGCTGATCCTCTTCGACGCGCTCTACGTCCTCGTGTTCGGCGGCCCGCTTCAGGCCCTCGCCGTCGCGGCGCTCCTCCCCGCGTCGCTGCTCCTCAAACGCGCGCTCGCGCAGCGCGGCGCGTGAATCGGGCGACGTCCGCCCCTCCGGTTAGGCTCCCGAACATCATGCGAGGCGCCGCCCTCAGCCGACCTGCGACGAACGTCGATGCTCCCGGGCACCCCTCTCTGACGGCGTACGCCGAGTCCGTCGGAAGGCGCGTCGCCGAAGCGACGTCGGACGAGGACAAAAGGCTTCGCGGTCAGATCTTCACCCCGGCGCGCATCGCGACGCTCATCGCCGAAGCCCTCGGCCCGCTCGGGACGCGCGTCCGCCTGCTCGACCCCGGCGCCGGCGTCGGCATTCTGACCGCGGCCGTCTGCGAACGCGCGGCGCGCGCCGCGCGTCCGACCCGCGTCGAGGTCGACGTCTTCGAAAACGACGCGACGGTCATCCCGGCGCTTCGCGGCGTCCTTGAAACCTGCGCGGCGTCGCTGGCGGCGCGGGGTCATCGGCTCGAAGCGCGCCTGTACGACGAGGATTTCCTCGACCGCGTCGGCGGCGTCGGTGCGACGCCGTTGTTCCGGCGCCCGATCGGCCCGTACGACGCCGTCGTGATGAATCCTCCGTATTTCAAGGTCGGAAGGGATTCCGAGCACGCGCATCTGGATCTCGGCGAAGCAGGGCACAACGCTTACGCCCTTTTCATGGCGTGCGCCGTCGATCTCCTCGACGACGCAGGTCGACTGACCGCGATCACGCCGCGGAGTTTCTGCAACGGCCCCTACTTCCGCCGATTCAGAAAGCGGATGTTCGAGAAGCGCCATCTCGAATCGGTACGCGTCTTCGAGTCGCGGCGCACCACGTTCGCCGCACAGGTGCTCCAGGAGAGCGTGATTTCGACCTGGTGCGGGCGGTCCCCTCGTCGCCGCGTCACCAGAATCGTCGCGGACGACGGCGATCGCGGCGTCGCGCTGTCGTTGCCGACCGTTCGCGTCGTCGATCGCCGCGGCGGCGACGTGGTCCGGCTGCCGACTTCACGACTTGATTGCGACGTCCTCGAGTTCGTCGAGCGGCTTCCGACGACGTTCGAAGACGCGGGCCTGACGGTGGCGACCGGACGCGTCGTCGCCTTTCGCGCCCGTGGGTTCCTGCGGAACGACCCGTCCGCGCCGGCGACGGTTCCGTTGCTCACGATGCACCACGTGCGTCCGCCGACGGTCGTCTGGCCCATCCCGGGCCTCGCCGGAAAGCCCCAGGCGTTGGCGCTCGGGAAGGAGACGGAGGCTCTTCTGATCCCCGCCGAGCCGTGCGTGCTGCTGCGTCGATTCAGCGCCAAGGAAGACCGCAAACGGTTGATCGCAAGCGTTCTCGACCCCTCCTCCATGAAAACGCTTTCGAAGGGGGTCGCCGTCGAGAATCACGTCAACGTGATCGCCCGAAGGGACGCTGCGCTCTCGTCCGAGGAGGCTTTCGGCGTCGCCGCGATTCTCAACTCCTCGCTCTTCGATCGCTACTTCCGCATTCTGAGCGGGAATACGCAGGTGAACGCCGCGGAAGTACGGTCGCTCCCTTTCCCGGACTCCAGGACGGTCGCGCGGATCGGACGTCGCATGCGGGCGTCCGACCGCCTCGACCCTCCGTCCGGCGACGTCGTCGTCTGCGAAGAGCTCTCGATACCCGAAACATCGGCGAGGAAACTGCTTGGCCGGTGACCCGCGACGCGTGCTTCAAGCGAAGCGCATTCTCGGCGACCTGGGATTGCCCGCGGCGCAGCGCAATACCCGGTCTGCGCTGACCTTGCTCGCGTTGGCTCAGATTCGCCGATCAACCCCTTGGAGCGCCGCCGGGACGCCGGCGCTCCGCACCGTCGACATCATGGACTTCATGCGGCGT
>DASPNK010000408.1:0-7513 GCA_035626575.1 Planctomycetota bacterium
TCGCGCCGCTGGAGCTGGCCCTCGACTTCTCCGATCAGGACGTCGAGATCGTGTCGCCGCCCGATCACGCCGCGCGCGTCCGCGCCCTCGCCGTCGAGCTCGAAGCGTTCGCCGCGCCCGGCCGCGGCGCCGCGCGCCGCACGCAACGGCGCGTCGTGCTGCGCGGCCCGGCGAACGCCGGCAAGTCGACGCTCTTCAACGCGCTCCTGCGCCGCGAGGCCGCCATCGCCTCGCCGCTCCGCGGCACGACGCGCGACGTGCTGGCGGGCGCCTGGGCCCGCGGCGACGCCGCGGCGTGGCTGGTCGACACCGCGGGCGACGACGTCGACGAGCGGGAGGTCGACCGCCTGGCCGCGGCGGCGCGCCGTCGCGCCGAAGCCGAGGCCGACGTCGTGCTCGAGGTGCGCGACGCCCGGCGCCGCGGCTACCCGGAGATCCCGCGCGGCGGCGCGACCGTGCTGCGCGTCGCGACCTTCGCCGACCTCGCCGGTCCGGCCGACCTGGCCGCCGCCGCGGCCGACGACGCGTTCGTCGTCGCGGCGCCGTCGGGCGTCGGACTCGACGCGCTGGAGGCGAAGCTGGCGCGGGCGCTGCTCGGCGACCGCGGCGCCCAGGAGGCCGCCGACGACGCCCCGTTCCTCGTCACCGACCGCGCGGCGGGCCTGTTCGCCGACGCCGCGACGGCGCTGAAGCGGGGCGCCGAGGCGCTCGAGACGCTCCCGCCCGAGCTCGGCGCCTCCGACCTCCGGGTCGCGCTGCGGGCGTTGCGCGACGTCGTCGGCGACGACGCCGCCGATCCCGTGCTCGACCGCATCTTCCGCGACTTCTGCATCGGGAAATGACGGCGGCGCCGTCGGGCGTCGACCTCCCGCCGGCTTGACCGTCCACGGCGCGGGGCGTATGAACCCCGCGACGCGGCGGGCCGCGTCGGAGTGGTCGATGCGCTGCCCGTTCTGCAAGCTCGACAACGACAAGGTCATCGATTCGAGGTCGAGCTCGGAGGGCGCCGCCGTGCGGCGCCGCCGCGAATGCGTCGCCTGCGGGCGCCGCTACACCACCTACGAGCGCGTCGAAGAGCAGCCGTTCCGCGTAGTGAAGAAAGACGGCAGCCGCGTCCCGTTCGAGCGCGCGAGGATCCTTCGGGGCCTGCAGGACGCCTGCAAGAAGCGCCCGGTCTCCACCGAGACGCTCAACGCCGTCGTGGACCGCATCGAACAGCGCTGCACCGAGATGTTCGATACCGAGGTCAGCTCGAAGTTCATCGGCACGATGGTCATGGAGGAGCTGAAGCGGCTCGACCCGGTCGCCTACGTGCGCTTCGCCTCGGTGTATCGCGAGTTCAAGGACGTGGACGAGTTCGTGCGCGAGCTCGACAGCGTCAAGGACCGCGGTCGGGACGCCCCCGGTGCGAGCGGCGCGTGACGACGACGGCGCGCCCGCGCCGCTCCGCGAACGTTCGCTGGCCGACGACCTTCGCCGTGCGCTGAAGGAGACCGGCCGGGACGACGCCGCGCTCGCCGACGAGCTGGCGGCGGTCGTGCTGCATTTCGTCGACAAGACGTGGCCTCCCGGAGGCGCGGCGCCGTTTCTGACCGAGGTGGCCGACCTCGCGGCGAAGGTGCTCGCCGAATCCGGCCACGAGGCGGCGGCGCGGGCTTACCGGAAGGAGCGGGCGCGGCGCGACCGCGTGCGCCGCGAACTGCTCGTGCGGACGTCCGACCCGCCGGGCCCGGACGACGTCGCGGCGCCCGATCTCGGCGGCGCCGACCCGCCCGCCGAGCGCTGGAGCGCGGCGCAGTGGACGCGTCGCGTGATGAAGGAGACCGAGCTTCCCGCCGCGCCGGCCGAGGAGGTCGTCGCCGGCGTGGAACGGCGCCTCGCCGCCCTCGACCTCCGCACGGCGTCGGAGGCCCTGATCCGCGAGCTGACGGACGCCGAGCTGGCCGAGCGCGGCCTGACCCCGCGCTGCGCCGAAGATCGCGCGACGACCTCGCGGCGGGCGTTGCGCCGCGCGCTCGAGTCGGAGGCGGCGCCCCCCGAGGCGGCCGCGGCGGCGCCGCTGTTCGCCCGCTTCGCGCTCGAAGAGATCCACGACGCCGCGACGGCCAAGGCCCATCGCGAGGGACGGCTGCACCTGTTCGGTCTCGAGCGGCCGACGGCGCTGGAGCGCATCGAGGCGCCGGCGGCGCTCCTGGTCGAAGACCGCCGCGGGCCGCCCGCGCGCCTCCTGCTTCGGGCGCGCCGCGCGCTGGAGCGGCTGAGGCCGCACGTGGCGGGGGAGATCGAGACGCCCGACCTCGCGGGCGTCGCCGCCGCCGCCGCGGGAGCGGGCGACCTGCCGGAGGACGTCGCCGACGACCTGCTCGAGGCGCTGCGGGGCGAAGACGCCTTCGGCGGCGCGCCCGCGCCGGCGGTCCGGGCGCGCCTGCCGCTGGACGGGTTCGCCGGGGGCGCGTCCGGCGCGCGCGAGCGCGAGATCGTCGCGGCCGTGCTCAGGCGCCTCGCCGCCGCCCCGGAGGCGTTCCCCGGCCTTCGCATCACCGTGTCGACGAACGGCGCCGTGGCCGACGACCCCGCCTTCTCCGCCGCGGCGGCGGACGCCTTCGCGCTGCTCCGCTCACGGCCTGAAACGCTCCTCGAGCTGCGACGGGACCCTGCCGACGACCCCTTCGACCGCGCGGCGGAGGTGCGACCGCTGCGGCTCTCGCCCGCCCGCGTCGCGGTCAATCTTCCGGCGCTGCTCGCCGAGGCCCGCGGCGCCGCGCTCAAAGACGTGCTGCCCGCCCTCGCCGACGGCGCGCGGCTCGCGCGCCAGGCGTTCCACGAGCGGCTCTGGCGCCAGCGTTCCGGCGCGCCCCACGGCGTGCACGGCGTGGCCGTGCTGTTCGGGGGGCCGGGACGCGTCTCCGTGCAGGCCGACGGTCAGGAGGCCGATCTCGAAGCCTGGGGCCTGCCGCTGGCGCTCGAGCTGCTCGCGCGCCGCGGCGTCGCGCCCCGCCCGAAGCTGGCCGAGGCGGCCGCACGCCTCCTCGGATTCCTCGACTACGCGGCGTCCGAGGAGAAGGACGGGCTTCGGCTCCGCGTGCGGGTCGGCGCCGTCCGCGACCGTCGGACGCGCCTCCGCCTCCACGCGGCGGCCGAGAAGCACGCGGGCTTCACGGGGGCGACCGATCTCCTCGCGCTGATGAAGGAAAGCCGCGCCCCCGAAGGCGTGCTCCCGGTCGTGCACCCGCTCCTCGATCCGCGGAACGCGCCGCTCCTCGACGTCCCGTTCGCCGAACGTCTCGGACCGGGGCTCGCCGTGCCCGAAGCGTCGCTTCCCGGGGGGCTGACCGTCGAGGCCCTCCGAGGCCTGATCGCGTCCACCCGCTTCAGCCGACTTTCCTTCAGCACCTCCCGTCCCGGCGAAGGGCTTTTCGAGGTCCAGGAGGAGTTGTTCCTCTAGCCCCTCGCGGGGCGTCGACCGGCAGCGGCTCCGACCCCGTCCGGCGGCGTCGAAAAGCGTCTTAAACCGCCGCCGCCGAAAGGGTTCGCGGCTTGCCGTCCACGGGACGCCGTCCGGCGGGGTCCGTTTTTCGTCCAACCCCAATCCCTTGGGGTAGCGCGGGCGACCGACCTCCGTATACTGCGCGCCTTCGTGTCGGATCGGTCGTCCGGGCGCGCCTCGCGGTCGTCGAGGCGGACGGGACGGGGCCGCTTCCGTCGCCCCGCAGCGAGACGGCGCCCATGCGGCTGAAGAAGCTCGTCGTTCAAGGCTTCAAGTCGTTCGCGGACAAGACGGAGTTCCTGTTCGACGGCGGCGTCACCTGCGTCGTCGGCCCGAACGGCTGCGGCAAGTCGAACGTGCTCGACGCGGTCAAGTGGATCCTCGGCGAGCAGCGGCCGACGAGCCTCCGCGGCAAGGAGATGATCGACGTCATTTTCAACGGCACCGATCGCCGGGCGCCGGTCGGCATGGCCGAAGGCACGCTGGTGTTCGACAACCGCGACCGCCAGCTCCCGATCGAAGAGGACGAGGTCCAGGTCACGCGGCGCATTTTCCGCTCCGGCGACGGCGAGTACTTCGTCAACCGCCGCCCGGTCCGGCTGAAGGATCTCCGCGACCTGTTCTTCGGCACCGGCCTGGCGCCGGGCGGCTACGCCTTCATGGAGCAGGGGAAGATCGACTCGGTCATCGCCGGCAACCCGGTCGACCGCCGTCGCGTCTTCGAAGAGGCGGCGGGCATCTCCCGGTTTCGCGTCAAGAAGCGCGAGACCGAGCTGAAGCTCGAGAAGGTGGCGGAGAACCTCACCCGCCTTCGCGACATCATCGAAGAGGTCCAGCGCCAGGTGCGCTCGCTCAAGGTGCAGGCGGGCAAGGCGCGGAACTACCAGGAGATCTCCGCCGAGCTGAAGGCGCTCCAGCTGCGCTTCGACCTGCACCGCTTCCGCGAAGCCGTCGCCGAAGCGGCGTCGGTCGAGGCGCGCGTACAGGCCGGCGCCGGGGAGCGGGAGGCGCTGACCGCCGATCGCGAGACGCTCCGCGCCGCGCTGGACGGCATCGACGTCGAGCTCAGGGCGTTCTCCGACGAGCTCGGGCGCCTCCGACAGAAGGCGTCGGAGACCGCGGCGAAGGCGAACGGCGCGCGCGAGAAGGCGACCTTTCACGCCCGCCGCCGCGAAGAGCTGTCGGCGCGCATCGAACGGCGCCGCGCCGAGATCTCGGCGCGCGAGGAGCAGGCGGTGCGCTTCGAGCAGGACGCCGTCGTCGCGACCCGCGAGCGCGACGACCTGACCCGCGACGTCGAGCGTCTCGCCGGCGAGAGCGCGGCGCGCCGCGCCGAAGCCGAAGGCGCCCGCGAGCGCGCCGACGCCCTGCGCCGCGAAGACGTGGAGCTGGCCGACGCGCTGCGCGCGCTGGAGAAGCGGGCGGCGGCGGCGGCGGGCGACGGCGCCCGCTTCGCTTCGGAAGCCCGGCGCCTCGAGGAGGAGGCCCAGCGCGCGGAAGAGGCGGAAAAGCGCATCGCCGGCGAACGTCAGCAGCTCCGTTCGCAGCTCGACGAGAAGACCGGCCTGCGCGGCGCGCGGGCGGAAGCGGTCGACGCGCGGCGCGAAGCGCTCGCCCGCGCGGAGCTGTCCGCCGACGGGCTCGAGCGCGAAGCTTCGACGCGCGCCGAAGAGCTGCGCGCGCTGGAGTCGGAGCTGGCGCGGACGGCGTCGCGCGCCGACGTCCTCGAGGCCGCGGTGGCCAAGCGCGAGGGCCTCGACGAAGGGGCGCGGGCGGTCCTCGGCTGGAAGGAGCGCGAGCCGGGGTTCCTGCCGGGGCTGCGCGGCGTCCTCTCCGAACTGATCGACGTGGACTTCGCCGAGGCGCGCGCGGTGGCCGCGGCTCTCGGCGACGCGGCGTCGGCGCTGGTGGTGGAGACGGCCGAAGAGGCGCTCGCGGGCGTCCGCCGTCTCCGGGAAGCGAAGGCGGGCGGCGCGGTCTTCCTGCCGCTGTCCTCGTTCCGCGAAGCGCCGGCGCGCGAGACGCCCGGCGTGCGCGCGAAGAGCGCCGAGACGGCGCCGGTCGTCGCGGCGTTGCTCGGCGGGCTCGAGACCGTCGACGCGGCGACGTTCGCCGCGCGCGCGGCCGCCGGCGACGGCGGGCCGCTCCTCGTGTCGGTCGACGGCGAAGTGCGCCGCGACGGGCGCGTCTTCACGGCGCCCCGCGGCAAGGGCCACGGCGGCATGGTGGTGCGGCAGGCCGAGCTCAAGCAGCTCCGCCGCGCCGCGAAGGAGCTGGAAGCGAAGGTCGCCGCCGCGAGGGAGGCCTACGCCGCGGCGCGTCAGTCGGTGGAGCGCGCCCGCGCCGACGTGCGGGAGCTGTCGGCCGCCCTCGTGCACGAGCAGGGCGACGCGGCGCGGCTCGACCAGGAGCTGGTGAGGCTCGGGCGCGACCTCGAGCGGCTGGCCGCCGACGAGCGGCGCGAGGCCGAGCGGCGCGCGAGCGCCGCGACGCGCCTCGCCGCGGCGCAGGACGGCGCGGAGACCGCCGACCGCGTGCGACGCGAACATGAGGCGAAGGCCGCCGGGCTGGAGGCGCGGAGGCGGGAGCTGGGCGACGAGGCCGCGGCCCACGCGTCGACGGTGCGTCGCTTCGCCGAGGCGTTGGAGCAGGCCCGCATCGAAGAGGTCCGGTGCGCCGAGCGGCTCCAGGCCGCGGGCGCGCGGGGTCGCCACCTCGCCGAAGCGGCCGCCGCCGCTCGGGACGCCGCGGCCGCCGCCGAGCGCGAGATCGCCGCCGACGAGGCGCGCGTCGCCGAGAGCCGCGAGGCCGCCGAAGCGGAGTCGGCGATCGCCGACGAGGCTTCGCGGCTTCTCGAGGAGGAGCGCGCCCTGGTGCGCGCGCGGGAGGAATCGGAGGAGGAGATCCGCGGACGCCGCGACGACGCCGCGGCGCGGCTCCGCGACGTGGAGGAGCGCCTCGACGCCGCGACCGAAGAGCTGACCCGGGCCCGCGGGCGCGACGCCGAGCTGCGCGCCTCCGTCGCCGCGCTCCTCGAGCGGGCCCGTGAGGAGTCGGGCGTCGACCTCCGCGAAGCCGCGGGGAGCGCGCCGATCGAAGCGGACGACGTCGACTGGGCGGCCGTCGCCGACGAGATCAAGCAGCGCAAGGAGCGGCTCCTCCGTCTCGGCGCGGTGAACCTCGCCGCGGTCGACGAGCTGAAGGAGGCGGAGGACCGCGCGGGGTTCCTCGTCCGCGAGGAGGAGGACCTCGTCAAGAGTCAGAACGGGCTCCACGACGCGCTCAAGAACATCGAGAAGCAGACGACCGCGATGTTCCTCGACGCGTTCAACGTCGTGCGCGAGCACTTCGCGGTCACCTTCCGCAAGTTGTTCTCCGGCGGAAAAGCCGAGCTGTTCCTCGAAGACGAGACGCGTCCGCTCGAGTGCGGCATCGAGATCCGCGCGCGCCCGCCCGGCAAGGAGGTGCGACTCCTCGGCCAGCTCTCCGGCGGCGAGCGCACCATGGTCGCGGTGGCCCTCCTGTTCTCGATCCTGCGCGCCAACCCGACGCCGTGCGCGTTGCTCGACGAGGTCGACGCCGCTCTCGACGAGGACAACACCGAGCGGTTCAGCCGCATGCTCGACGAGTTCCTCGGCTCGAGCCAGTTCGTCATCGTGACGCACAGCAAGCGGACCATGGACAAGGCCGACCTGCTGGTCGGCGTGACCATGCCCGAGCGCGGCGTGTCGCGCCGCGTGACGGTGAAGCTGACGCAGATCGGCGCCGACGGCGCGCTGAAGGACGTCGAAGCCGTGAACCGCGCCGCGGCGACGGAGACGCAGGTCGTGGAGTCGAACGACGCGGTCGCGGACGCGGGCGGCGAGCCGTCCGGCGGCGGGGCGCCGTCCGCCGAGGCGTCGGCGTCGGCCGCCTTCGCCTCGGAGGCCTGACGCCGCGGGCGAAGACCGCGGGCGCGTTCGCGCCCCGCCGTCTTGTCCGGACGGCGCGAAGGCGGATCGTGTCGGGCCGTCCGGCGCCCCGGCG
>DASPNK010000409.1:0-8531 GCA_035626575.1 Planctomycetota bacterium
CCCCGGCGGGCCCTTCGGGCGGCGGCGCGGCGCGGCGTTCGTCGCGCGCGGGCGCGTCGAAGGTCCCCGTGGCCGCGGCGCCGTCGGCCGGCGCCGCAGGCGTCGAAGCCCCGTTCACGTGCGCCTTCTCCGGGGCCAGCCGCGAAAAGTAGTCGCTCCAGTCTTCGGGGACCCCGCGGGGGTCGGCGGTCCAGCGGGCGAAGAGGTCGGCGACCCAGGCGGCGTTGACGCCGAAGTCGGCGGTGAAGTCGGGCATCTCGGGCTCCGGGGCGGGTTCATAGCAGCGGCCCCTTCGCGCTTCGAGGTTTGCGCGGCGCGTCCGAAGGCGCGCGCGGGCGTTCGATCGGGGAGCGTCGTTATGATGGCGCGCCCCGGCGGGTTTCGCGTGCGACGCGGAGTCCCTCCTCCCCGGGCGATGCGAGACCACCGCGCATGAACACCATCGTTCGGCCGAGCGAGACCGCCCGCGAAGTCGTGCTGCGATTCGCCGGCGACTCCGGCGACGGCATGCAGCTCACCGGCGGCCAGTTCACTACGACGTCGGCGTTGATCGGCAACGACATCGCCACGTTCCCCGACTTCCCGGCCGAGATCCGCGCGCCCGCCGGCACGCTTCCCGGAGTGTCGGGGTTCCAGGTGCGGTTCTCCGCGTACGACATCACGTCGCCCGGCGACGCGCCGGACGTGCTGGTGGCGATGAACCCCGCGGCGCTGAAGGTCAACTACAAGGACGTCAAGCCCGGCGGCATCATCATCGTCAACGTCGGCAACTTCGGCGCGGGCGACCTGAAGAAGGCCGGCTACGAGCAGAGCCCCCTCGAGACGGCCGAGCTCGCGCGGTGGCAGGTCGTGCAGGTCGACCTGAACAAGCTGACCATCGAGGCGGTGAAGGATCTCGGCCTCGACCCGAAGGCGTCGCTGCGCTGCAAGAACTTCTTCGCGCTCGGCATGACTTACTGGCTGTTCAGCCGCCCGCTCGAGCCCACGCTCAAGTGGATCACCGACAAGTTCAAGAAGGACGAGAAGGTCGCCGAAGCCAACCGCCGCGTCCTCAAAGCCGGTTGGAATTACGCGGAGACCGTCGAGCTCTTCCACGCGCGCTACGAGGTCCCGTCCGCGCACCTGCCGAAGGGGCGCTACCGCAACATCATGGGCAACGAGGCGCTCGCGCTGGGCCTCGTCGCAGGCGCGAAGCTGTCGGGGCTCAAGCTCGTGCTCGGGAGCTACCCGATCACGCCGGCCAGCGACATCCTGCACCAGCTCGCGGCCTACAAGAACTACGGCGTCGTGACGTTCCAGGCGGAGGACGAGATCGCGGCCATCGGCGCGGCGATCGGCGCCGCGTACGCCGGCGAGCTCGGCGTCACCACGACGTCGGGGCCCGGCGTCGCGTTGAAGTCGGAGGCGATCAACCTCGCGATCATGACCGAGCTGCCTCTGGTGATCGTCGACGTGCAGCGCGGCGGCCCGAGCACCGGCCTGCCGACCAAGACCGAGCAGGCCGACCTGCTGCAGGCGATGTACGGCCGCAACGGCGAGTCGCCGCTGCCGATCGTCGCGTGCTCGAGCCCGGCCGACTGCTTCGACGCCGCGCTCGAGGCGTGCCGCCTCGCGGTCAAGTACATGACGCCGGTGATGCTGCTGTCGGACGGCTACGTGGCGAACGGTTCGGAGCCGTGGCTGTTGCCGAAAATCGACGCGCTGAAGCCGTTCCCGGCGACGTTCGCGACCGATCCGGCCGGGTTCATGCCGTACCGCCGCGACGAGACGACGCTCGCCCGCCCGTGGGCGAAACCGGGTACTCCGGGCCTCGAGCACCGCATCGGCGGCCTCGAGAAGCAGGACGTCACCGGCGCGGTGAATTACGAGCCGGGCAACCACGAACGCATGGTGAAGCTGCGCGCCGCGAAGGTGGCCGGCATCGCCGACGCGCTGCCGCTCGCCGAGCCGTCGGGCGCGCCGTCGGGCAAGGTGCTCGTGCTGTCGTGGGGCGGGACCGCGGGGTCGGTACACGCCGCCATGGCGCGGATCGACGCGAAGGCGCTCGGCGTCGGCTGGGTGCACCTCCGCCACCTGAACCCGTTCCCGAAGAACCTCGGAGACTTGCTGAAGCGCTACGACCGCGTGCTGGTGCCGGAGCTCAACCTCGGCCAGCTCTCGCGGCTCGTGTCGGGCGAGTTCGGCATCCCGACGATCCGCTTCAACAAGGTGCAGGGCCGCCCCTTCACCACGACCGAAGTCGCCGATCGCATCGTGCGCTGCGTGGAGGAAGGCAAATGAACGCTCCCGTCCTGCAGAAGAAGGATTACCGCTCCGACCAGGAGGTGCGCTGGTGCCCCGGTTGCGGGGACTACGCCATCCTGAACGCGGTGACGCAGGTGTTCGCCGAGCTGCAGATGTCCCGCGAAAAGACGGTGATCATCTCCGGCATCGGCTGCTCGAGCCGCTTCCCGTACTACCTGTCGACTTACGGCTTCCACACGATCCACGGCCGCGCGCCGACCATCGCGACGGGCGTCAAGCTGGCGAATCCCGACCTCGACGTGTGGGTGGTGACGGGCGACGGCGACGCGATGTCGATCGGCGGCAATCACCTGATCCACGCGCTGCGCCGCAACGTGAACCTCAAGATCCTGATGTTCAACAACAGGATCTACGGGCTCACCAAGGGGCAATTCAGCCCGACGTCGGAGCAGGGCAAGGTCACGAAGTCGTCGCCGATGGGCGCGCTCGACCGCCCCTTCAACCCGCTCGCGCTCGCGCTGGGCTCCGGCGCGACGTTCGTCGCGCGCACGGGCGACGTGCTCGCCAAGCACATGCCCGACGTGCTGAAGGCCGCCGCGCAGCACCAAGGCGCCGCGTTCGTGGAGATCATGCAGAACTGCAACATCTTCAACGACGAGGCGTGGGATCACCTGGTCGAGAAGGACGTGCGCGACGACCGTCTCGTCGACCTCCGCCCGGGCAAGCCGGTCCGGTTCGGTAAGAACCTCTCCAAGGGCGTCCGCCTCCGCGGCCTCGAGCTCGAGACCTTCGACGTCACGCCGGCGAACGAGTCCGAGTGCATCACGTGGGACCCGACCGCGCCGAATCCGGCGATCGCGTTCATGATCGCCCACTTCGTCGAAGGCGTGCAGCCGACGCCGATCGGCATCTTCCGCGACATCTCCGTCGCGCCCTTCGACCACCTCGTCCACGACCAGATCGCCGCCGCCCGCGCGAAGAAGGGCGAAGGCGACCTCGCCAAGCTCATCGACTCCGGCGACGTCTGGGACGTGACGGAGTAAGTCGACCCGCGCCGCGCCTCCCGCCATAATCGGAGGCGCGGCGGAGGCCGCGACTTCCTGCAGTCGCCGCCGTCGGACAGGACCGCGGAGGCCCGCGAGCGGAGCGCAGCGGAGCGACGGCCCCGCAGCGTCGAACGGTCGGCCGACGTCGGCGCGCGACCGCGCGTCGCATGTCGGCAGTCCTGAGCGCGCCGGCGACCGCCGATGCGGGCGCGTCCTCGGGCTTCGCCCTCGGCACGGCGCTCCGCGGTCCACGCGGGGCACGACACAGGTTCTCACGCGGCGTGCGACGCATGGACCGCGGTGGCCCGCGCGCGGAGCGACGGCCCCGCATCGTCGGACGGTCGCCCGACGTCGGCGGCGCGACCGCGCGTCACATGTCGACAGTCCCGAGCGCGCCGCAAACCGTCGATGCATGCGCGTGCGCCGGCCGCATGCGATGAAGTGCAGTTCGAGATGGTCGAATGCGTGAACGTGCGCTTCGTCATTTGACGGCGCCGGCCCGTCGACGCCGTCCGCGTTTCAGCGCGCCGCATCGACCTCGGCTGAAGATTCGCGGAGCAGATTCGTCGCTCCGCTTCGGGGGGCGTGCGAACCTGCACGCCGGGTGCACGTCCGAGTCCTCGGCGGCGGCGTCTCGCGATGAGGATCGCAGGTTCGCGCGCGAAGCGACGAATCTGCTTCGTCGAGCTTCCGCCGGGCGACGCCGGCTACACTCGGCGGCGATGTCGCGGTCGAAGGGGTCGTTGATCGCGTTCGTGCTCGTGGTCGGCGCGGTCGTCGTGGCGTGGGTCGTCGGCGCGCGGGCCGACCGTCCGCGCTCGCTCGGAGTCGGCGTCGGCGCGCCGCCTTCGGCGCCGCCCGTCGCCGACGGCCGACCGACCGACTCGCGACCGACGCACGCCCGCCTCTCCGCGACGCCGTTCGACCCCGAGCGGGACGACGGCGTGCCTCCGCCCACGTCGTCGTGCCCTCCGCACCTGCGACGCGTCCGCGTGGAGATAGCGTTCGCCGACGGCGCGCCGCTCGCGCGGACTGAGGCACGCCCGGTGCGGGTCGACGCAAAGGACGCGTCGGCGACATGGAACGGCGACGTCGAAGGCGTGACTGCGTCGACGACCACCGATCGCGAGGGGCGCGCCGCCGTCGACGTGCCGCCAGGCGTCGCCTTCCGCATGGCGGGGAAGGGCGGCCCCGCGTACCCGCCGTTCCTGAGCGAGCCCGCGATCGTCGTCGACGACGTCGCGCGGTGCGTCGTCGCGGCCGGCCGACCGACGCTCCTGCAGGTGCGCCGTGCGGACGGTGCGCCGGCGGCGGGCGTCGCCTTCGACCTCGTGGGTTCCGGCACGGGCGGCCAGGGGACCGCCGCCGCCTTGACGGACGCCGACGGCGTCGCGACGTTCCGCGGCTTCGTCGACGCGTTCGCGACCGCCGTGCTCGGCCGACCCTATGAAGTCGCCGGCGGACGGCGGCGCCATGTGATCGTCTCAAGGTGGGAGGGCCCCGCCGAGCGACTGGAGACGCTGGACGAGAATTCGGTCGCCCACGTCGCCGTCGGCGCGACGACGACCGCTCACCTTCGGACGCTGCCGTGGATCGACGGTCGCGTCGTGGATGCGAACGGCGCTCCCGTGCCGCACGCCCGCTGCACGCTGAAGGTCGAAATCGGCGCCGCGCCCGGCGCCGACGTCGTCGTCGATACGGCGACGTCCGCCGCCGACGGCCGCTTCTCGCTCGCGTTGCCTAAGAACGACGACGCGTTGCGCTCCGACCTCGTGGTTTCGAGCTACGCGGTCGAGGTCGTCGGCCCCGACGGGCGCGCGGCGACGCCGCTTCGGCGCGTCGGCGATCCGGGCGACGGCGCGGACGTGGGGGACGTGGTCGTCGGCGACGTGCGGTGGTTCCGCGTGGTCGCCGAAGACGACCTCGGACCCGTCGAGAACTTCGAGTTCCTGCGCGCGGGGACGGACGCGCCGGCGGGCGTCGGCGTCCCGGAAGGGGACGGGTCCTTCGAGCATCTCTTTGCGGCGCGGCCGGGCGACGCGTTCGAGGCCCGCACGCCTCGTCATGCTCCTGCGTCGTTCGTCGCCGGCGACGGCGGAACGTTCGACGCGCCCGTGAGGCGCGTCGTTCGATTTGCGCGCGCGGCGACGCTGCTGGTCCGGGCGGCCGCCGGCGACGGCCCCGTGCACGTGATTGCGAGCGCGGACCTGCGTTTCGCGGCCGGCGCGCGGCGGGACGCCGCATCCTCGACGTCTTCGTGGCGACTCGGAGCGGAGGCGACCTGCGAGAAGCCCGCGAGATTCGAAGCGCTTCAGCCCGGAGTGCGGCTGCGCCTCGAGGCGACTCCGTTCGACTTCGACGTCGATCTCGACGACGCCCGCGTTCAATCGCTCGAGGGACCCCTGTTTCCCGTTGCGTGCTTGTCGACGAGCGTCGTCGTTGAAGTTCCGCCGCTCCTCGCCGGCGAGACGCGCGTGACCGACCTTCCGAGGGCGGCGCGGTCGGCCGAGGTCCGCATCTTCGTCGACGCCGAAGAGGCGATGGGCGACCGAGACGCCGCCGACGTGCGGCTGACGCTGCGCCGCGACGGACGGGAGGAGTCGATTGCGGCCTTGCTCGGCGTGCCGACCGTGATCCAAGCACCGCCTGGTCCGCTCGACGTTACGGCGCGTCGGGACGCCGTCGCCGTCACGGTGGCCGCGGATGTCGTCGCGCCGTCGACCGAACTCGTCGTGCGGCTCCCTGCGTCGCGGACCGTCGAGCTGCGCCTTCGGGGCGGCTCCGACGCCGTCGACGTCACGCCGAAGGCGACGGCGAGCTGCGGCGAGATGCTCTTCGACGCCGTCGTGGCGGCGCGAAGCGATGCGAAGCCGACGAGCGCAGACTCGACGGGCGAAACGTGGACCGTCGTCGCCCGCGCCCCGGTCGACCGCGAAGTCGTTTTCGACGTCTCGATCGCCGGCGCTCGCGTGCGCCGTTCGGCGCCGCCGGGAGTCGACGTCGTCGAAGCGACGCTTCCGAGGTTCGGCGCCCTTCGAGTCTCGCTTCCCCCGACGCCCGTCGCGGGATTCGACGAGGTGGTCGTGCGCGCGCTGGACGTCGAGTGGTCGGAGACGCGCCGCGTGCGCCGCGCGCCCGACGGCGGGCGCCACGTTCTCGACCCCGTTCCGGTCGCCGCCGGCCGCTACGCCGTCGAGGTGCGTCGCGCGTTTTCGCTTCGCGGGGAGCCTCCGAAAAACGACGCGCCCCGCATCGCCTGGACGCGGGACGTCGCCGTCGCGGGCGACGCCGTCGTCGACCTCGAGCTCTGAGCGGCGGCTCGGCCGACCCGGCGCCCGGCGGCTCGGAGGAACCTCCGATTCCGTGCCGTGACGGCTCGCCGCTAAACTCCCCGCCATGGCGCGGCGCTCGCGACTCATCCTGACCGCGGCGATCGTCGGTCTGTCCGTCGCGGCGTGGGCTCTCCTTCGCGCGCAGGAAGCTCCGCCCGCGTCTTCGACCGCGAGCGAACCGCCGCGCGTCGCCGGCGTCGAGCCTCCGCCCTCGGCCGCCGCCCTGCCGTCGCTCGCCGCACGCCCGACGCCTCTCTCCGCTACGCCGTTCGATCCGGCGCGCGAGGCGTCCGCCCCCGACGACGACCGCCCGCCCCCGCCGCCGCATTTGCGGCGCGTGCGCGTGCAGGTCGTGTTCGACGACGGGACGCCGCTCGCGGGGCTCGAGGCGCGCGCGGTCGCCCCGGAGTCGGCGCACTACGACGCGCCCGGGTGGGGCGACGCCGACGCCGGCGCCGGCGAGATGACGACGCTCGACGCCGAGGGCCGCGCCGTCGTCGACGTCCCCAAAGACCGTTCCTTCCGCATGGCGGGAGACGGCGACTTCCCGATGCCGCCGTTCCTGAGCGCGGTCGCGACGCTCGACGGCGACGCCGCGCGTTGCGTCGTTCCGTCGCGCGCGACGACGATTCTCGTGCGCGACGAAAGCGGCGCGCCCGCGCCCGGCGTTTCGCTGCAGGGGTCCGGCGAGGGGAGCGGCGGATCCGGCTACGGCATTCAAACGTCGGACGCGGAGGGCCGCGTCGTCTTCCGCAACATGGCGGGCGAGACCTTTCTCGCGCAACTGCAAGACGTCGAATCGACGACGAACGGGCGGCGCCGACGCCTCGTCCTCGTGCGGTGGGAAGGCGCCGCGACCGAGTACGCGGACGGCGGCGAGCGAGGCTTCCAGGTCGTCGTCGGCGGCTCAAGCACGGCGACGATCCGCACGTTGCCCTACGTCGACGGCCGCATCCTCGGCTCCGACGGGGCGCCGGTTCCCCACGCGCATTGCCGACTGCTCGTCGACGTCGGCGCACCGGGCGCTCCGCGGCTGGTCGACGGCGCGATGACCGACGAAGGCGGCGGATTCTCGCTGGCATTCCCGAAAGACGGCGAGTCCCTCGCGGCCGACGCGGCGGTCGTCGGTTTCCAGGTCGTCGTCAAGACGCCCGACGACCGCGAAGAAACGGTCTATCGCCGGTCCGGCGATCCCGGCGCCGGCGTGGATGCGGGGGACCTCGTCGTGCAGGCGGTGCGGTGGTTCGAAGTTCAGGCGGTCGACGAACGCGGGCCCGTCGACGACTTCGAGATCTTCCGCGCCCCCGGCGCGACGGACGCGTGGTACCTGCGTCGCGGCGGGTTCGGCGAGGGCGCCGTCGCGCTGCTGTGCTGCGGCGCGGCCGGCGAGCGGTTCTCCGCGTCGTCGCCGCGTCACCTGCCGACGGAGTTCGTCGTGCAGGAAACCGGCGGGATCCACGCCCCCCCGCGATGCACCGTGACGCTGCGGCGGGGCGGGTCGCTGACGCTCGCCGCGCCGCCCGGTCGGCGCGGTTCGACGACGGTCGAAATCACCGCCGCCGAGGGTTCGGCCGTCGTGGACGGGTCGCCCGGTTCCCGCCTCCACGTCCTCGCCGAAGGCGCGACCGACACCCTCGAAGGGTTGCGTCCCGGAACGGCGTTCCGGATGCGGACCTACGGCGACGCCGACGTCGTCGATCCGGAAGCGCGCCTCCAGACGCCGTTCCCCGCACCGGGCGAGGCGGTCGACATTCCTCCTCTGGCGCCCGGCGAAATGCGCGCCGTCGTCGTTCCGCCGCCCGGCCGCGTCTGGCCGGTAAGGATCCGTTGCGTCGGCGCCGCGGAAGGCGGCGCCGTGGGAGCGGTCGCGCAGGTCGTCCATTCCGGGATCACCTGGAGCGTCGGGCTC
>DASPNK010000410.1:0-7105 GCA_035626575.1 Planctomycetota bacterium
CGGCGCCTTCGCCGGCGGCCTGGCGCGCGAGCGCGGCGTGGCGCTCGGCCTCCTCGCGCGCGCCGAGCGCCGCGTACGCCTGAGCGGCGAGCACGTGCGCCTCGGCCCGCGCCGCAGGCGTCTGCAACGCCACGGCGAGATGCTGCAATGCGCGCGCGGGGTCGCCGCCGGCGAGGCGGAGCCGCGCCACGACCATGCGCGCGGGGGCGTGCGACGGCTCGCGCTCCAGGACTTTCGCGACCTCCAGTTCGGCGGCGGCCGCGTCGCCGCGGCGCGCCAGGAGCGACGCGAGGTTCAACGACGCGAGGTCGTGTTCGGGCCGGAACGAGAGCAGCCGTTGAAAGACGCGCTCCGCGTCGTCGTACCGGCCCTGCTGAAGCAGGTCGAGCCCGTGCTCGACGTGCAGGGCCTCGTTCTCGGGGTCGCTCGCCAGCGCGCGCTGGAACACGCGCGCGCGCTCCGTCGCGGCGTCGAGGTCGCGCTTCAGCCGCTCCGCGTCGGCCCTGAGCTTCTCGGCTTCGGCGGCGCGCCCGCGGAGGCGCGCGACCTGCGCGAGTTCGAAGACCACGTCGTACGCGTGCGGCGAGAGGTCGCGCGCCTCGAGCAGGTACGCCTCCGCCTTCGCCGGGTCGCCGGCGCGGAGGTGCAGCGCGCCGAGGTGATACGGGCTGCGGCCGTCGCGCGGGTCGAGACGTCGCGCCTCTTCGAAGGCGCGGCGCGCGAGAACGGCGTCGCCCTGCGCTTCGGCGGCGAGACCGAGGCCGCGCCACGCTTCGGCGTCGTTCGGGGCGAGGCGCGTCGCCTCGCGGAAAGCCTCGGCGGCGCCGGCCGGGTCGCCCGCGTCGAAGCGCGCGCCTCCGAGGGCGCGTCGCAGCTCCGACGAACGGGGCGCGCGTTCGCAGGCGGCGGCGAACTCGACGGCGGCCTCGTCGAACCTCCGGAGCTCGCGCGCCGCTTCGGCGCGAAGCCGCCGCGGCTCGACGCGCGCGGCGATCTCCGTGTGCGCGTCTTCGAATTCGACGACGCGCCTGAGCGCGGGCAACGCGAGGTCGTAGCGGCACTGCGACATCCGGACCACGCCGAGGTCGAACCACGCCGTAGGGTCGTCGGGGCGGATGCGCGTCAGAGCCGAAAGGTGCGTCGCAGCATCGGCGAAGCGACGAAATCCCGCGAGCGCGCGCGCCGCTTCGCGCAACAGGGCGGCGTCGCCCGGCGCGCAGGCGACGGCCCGAGCGTACGCCGCGGCGGCGTCGCGCCCCCGGCCCGCCGCGACCGCCCGTCGCGCCTCGGCGAGCGGATCCGCCGCGCGCGAATCCTGGCCGCAAACCCACGCCGCGAGACTGAGAAGCGTCGCGATGAGGGTCGCGCCCGCGCGCGACGGAAGCACGCTCTGCACGGGCGGGATGGTACACTCCGCGCGCACCTTCCCCCGGTTCGCCGCGCCGAGCCGTCGCGCCGCGGCCGAGAGCCACAGCCCTGACACGATCGATTTCTTCGAGACCGGCCGCGTGCGCGGCCCTGGTCCTCGCCCTCTTCCTGCTCGGCGCGCCCTCCCCGGCGCAGTTTCATCCCGTCACGGTCACGTTCTTCGTCCTGCCCGACGGAACGCCGGGCCCCGGGAGCGAGAGCATGCTGTCCGGCGTCGCGACGCCGCCCGTCGGCCCTTCGATCGCCTACGACTTCGATTTCACCCACGACCAGCGGATCGACCGCAACGGCTACGTGGTGATCTCGCGCGACCCGCTGAACCCGCAGCTGAACACCGTGCTCGACGTGCGGCTGCCCGCCAAGGACCTCGCGACGGGGACGACGCTGCTCCTGACCCCGGTCGCGCAGCCCGCGGGCGTGTGGACATCGAGCCATCCGGGCGGTTTCTTCTATGCCGGCGTGACGATGACCGCGTCGTTCCCGGTCAACGTCGCCGTGAGCGATCCGAATCTCGCCGCGCTGTTCCCGACGCAGGCGACGCTCACGCTCGCCGGCACGATGGTCTCCGGCTACTTCCATCAGATCGCGCTCTGCACCGCGACGCTGAGCGGATTGTCGTCGACCGGTTTCACGCTGTTCCTCAAGCAGGACCTTCACGAGCCCGACATCACCTGGGAGCAGGTGGCGAAGCCGGGTCTGGCCGTCGCGCAGCGCGCGGGCGGCGCGGGATCCGAGCCCCTCGAAGGATGGTTCGGCCTCAAGCGCGATCCGTTCACGCAGACGACCTACGAGCTGGTCGAGATGGACCTCCGGGCCGCCGGCGCGCCCTCCGTCATTCCCGTCGTCGGCTCCGGTCCGGGCGGCTCCGCCGGAACCGTGACGCTCGATCCGCTCACGCATGCGGTCTCCGGCACGCTCACGCTGCTGGTCGGCGGCGCACCCGTCGTCCGCACGCTCGACGGCGTCGGCGACGCGTTCCTCGGATCGCCGACCATGCCGACGTCGCTCACGATCACCGAGTCCGGACTCGGCGCGCTGACGCAGTTCACGTTCGTCGGCGGTCGGCCGCGGATCGCGCCGGGCGTCAACGACTTCCAGATCGGCGCGACCACGACGCTCGACCTGCACTTCCCGCCGGGCGACGTCTACCTCGTCGCTTTCAGCGGGTCGCCGGTGCCGGGGATCAACACTCCCGAGGGCGACGTGCTCGTCACGCTCGACGCGCTGTTCTGGTTCAGCGTCGATCCGTCGAACCCGTTCCTCGCGGGCCAGGGCGGCGTGGCGCCGACTTCGGGGCAGGCGACGCTCTCGCTCACCCTGCCGAACGATCCGCAGCTGATCGGCTTCACGGCGCATTTCGCCGGAGGGTCGTTCCACATCGACCCGTTCGGCGTGCCGACGATCCGCGCGGCGACGAACCCTTACCGCGCGATCGTGCAGTAGCCGCCGAGCGGAACGCGGCGCCTCTCAGGGATCGAGGGCCCGCGCCGCGGCGCCGCCGTCGATCTTCAGCCGCTCGGCGAGCGCCCGGTACCCGGCGTCGTTGAGGTGGACGTCGTCGGCCGCCAGCGCGGCCGACAGCTCTCCCTGCGCGTCGACGATCGGCGGCACGCGCGTGCGCACGAACGCGAGGCGGCGGCGCGCGGCCAGCTCGGCGAGGCCGCGGTTGAACGCTTCGGCCGCGGCCCGGCGCTCGGCCGACTCCCCGCGCGCGGGAAGGACCTCGAGCACGGCGCCGTCGACGCCGTCGAGCGCCCGCCGGAAGCGCTCGAGCGCTTCGTCGGCCCGCGCGAGAGCCGTCTCCGCCGACGCGCCTTCCATGCGGAGATCCGCGGCGCCCAGATAAAAGACGGCGGCCGCGGGCCGGTTCGGAGGGAAACTCTTCGCGAGGCGGATCGCGAGGGCGTCGGTGGTTTCGCCGCCGAGGCCGCGGTTGAGGGTGCGCGCGCGCGGGAAGAGCGACGCCCAGTCGCCGCGGGCCGCCGTCGAAGAGCCGAGGAACACCACGGCGCCCGACGGGCAGGTCTCGTTCTCCGAAGCCCAGGCGGCGAGCGCGCGTTCGGCGTCGGCCGACGCGCCGCCGCGCCTCCATGGGTCGACGAGCGCGCGGCGCAGCGCGCCGCGGACGTCGCGGCTCGCCGCCGCGACGCCGACCGCGGCGAGCGTCGCCGTCAGCGCCGCGACGACCATGACGACGACGCGCGAGCGCCGTCGCGTCGGGCGCCCGTCGGCCGTACCATCGGCGTGCGAGGCGGCGGCATGAGCTTCTTTCGAAAGCGCGTCCTGGATCACACGGGGTCTCGAGCCGACAAGGGGTTCAAAGCGACGTTGTTCGAGTCGCCGCGCCTGCTCCTGGGCGTGAACTGCCTCGAGCCCGGTCAGGCCCAGCACCTTCACAGCCACGGCGGGCAGGACAAGTTCTATCTCGTCCAGCAGGGCGCCGGCCGCTTCACGGTGGGCGACGACGCCTTCGACGCGGCGGAGGGCGACGTGGTCTGGGCCCCGGCCGACGTCCCGCACGGCGTCGTCAACTCAGGAACCGCGAGGCTCACGCTGGTGATCGGCATCGCGCCGGCGCCGTCGGCGCGCTGAGCGGCCGGCGCCTTCGGGCGCGGGAAAAGAAAGAGGCGCGCGCCGCCCGAAGGCGACGCGCGCCTCGCGACGCTCACCAGCCGAGGCGCAGGAGAAGCGCGTTCGACAGCGTGAACGATCCCAGCGCGCCGGTGGAGTCGAGCACGACCCACTGGCTCACCACCGGGAAGCCCGCGAGCGCGGGCTCGAGCGGCAGCTGGAACGACATGAACGTCGTTCCGAACGGCGACGTGAATCCCTCGATCGTGAAGAACACGGCGGGGTTCACGAACGCGGTGCAGGCCGTGCCCGGGATCAGGTAGCCCGGGGCGGGATCGCCGATCACGAGCACCGCCGTCGCCAGCGGCGCGGCGTTGGCGAGCACCGCCTGGAACGGCGCGCCGCCGAGCACGGGCAATCCGCCGCCGACGAAGTTCTGCGGCTGACCGAAGAACCCGGGGCAGCCTCCGCCGAGGTTGGTCACCTTGGCGAACGCCTTGTACTCGAACGCGAACGGCAACGACCCGACGCCGAGTTCGTTCGTCACCGACGGGGTGGCGTAGCCCGGCGGCGCGGCCGGCGTGCGGCACGTGATCGTCGTGGAATTCACCACGACCACGTCGATCGCGGGCGTCCCGTCGAACATCACCGTCGACCCCGGCAGGAACGAAAGCCCCGTCAGCGTCACGACGGTCCCGCCGTCGATGTCGCCGACGGCCGGCGCGACCGAGAAGACGGCGACCGGCGGCCCGGACGGGCAGGAGTACTCGAACGCGCCCGGCAGCGTCATCGATCCGAACAGCGTCGTGACGACGACGTCCGCCGGGCCCGCCGACCCCGGCGGCGTCACGATGTAGATCTCGTGATCGCTCACCGACGCGGGCGTGAACGGAGGCGCGTCGCCGACGCGGACGGTCACGAAGGCGCCCTGGCCGCCCTGGTCGAAGTTGAGGCCGCGGATCCGCACCAGCGCGCCGCCCGCGCAGTCGCCCGACGCAGGCGACAGATCGAGCACGTACGGCCCGTCGAAGGCGGAGACGCCTCCGGCGGACAGCACGCCGATCTGCGCGACGGTCGTCGCCGATGAGAACGCGCCCGACGTCGGCTCGAGCGCCAGCACCGCCGACTTCGACGACGACGCCATGAGGGCGCCGCCGCCGTCGACGGCGACGAGGTCGAACCGATGGTTCGCGCTCTGGGCGTCCTGCCCGATCGCGCCGGCGGCGACGAGCGCCGCCGCGAGCGCGACCCGGAAGACGGCCCGGGAGAGGAAGGAAGATCGCATGTTCCGACCTCTCAGTTGTTGACCGACGACGACGTCAGGTGGCCGACCCACGGGTGCGCGTTGGACGCGCGCCAGATGCGCAGATGCGCCCAGTTGCCGCCGTTGGCGTCGCCGAGGAAGGCGTCGATCGCGGTGGTCTGGCTGGTCGACATGGCCGTCGTAGTCCCGGAGTTCCCGGTCGAGGAGAACGCCGTGATGGTCCCGTTAGCCGCGCGGTACGTGCCGGTCACGTGGGCGCCGGTCAGCAGCGACTCCGCGTTCAGGATGTTGCCGCCCGACGCGGTCGTAATCCGGAACACGCCGTTGTCGAACAGGATCGTGCCGTTCGCGGGGGCCGCCGCCGACATGAATTCGCGGAACACCAGGCCGCGCGTCGCGCCGCCGTTCGCCGACGTCCGCGTGTTGGCGGAGTCGGTGAGCAGCTTGCCCGCGAGGTTGAGGCTCGTGTTCGCGTCTTCCGCCGCCGTGCCCGCCGTGCCGCCGCCGCTCTTCAGCTTGACCGAGCCGCCGCCCACGGTGAGGGGGCTGGCGAGCTTGGAGCCGTCGATCGCGGCCGACGCGTGGATGTCGGCGTTGGTCAGCGTGCCGTCGGCGACGTGCGTCGAGGTCAACACGCCGGTCGAAATCGTCGTCGAGCCGTCGACGACGTTCGGACCCGCCGGACCCTGCGCGCCCGTGGCGCCGGTCGCGCCCGTCGGCCCCTGCGGACCCGCCGGACCCTGCTCGCCCTGCGGACCCTGAGCGCCGGTGGCGCCCTGCGGACCGGCCGGACCCTGCGGGCCGACGTCGCCCTGCGGTCCCTGAGGCCCGGTCGGGCCTTCCGGACCGGCGGGACCCGCCGGACCCTGCTCGCCCTGCGGGCCTTGAGCGCCCGGAGCGCCATCGGCGCCCGCCGGACCCTGCGGTCCCATCGGGCCGACGTCGCCCTGCGGTCCCTGCGGTCCCTGCGGACCGGTCGGACCTTCGGGCCCGGTCGGACCCGCCGGACCCGCCTCACCCTGGGGGCCGGTCGCACCCGTCGCGCCGGTCTCGCCCTGCGGACCGGCGGGACCCTGCGGGCCGACGTCGCCCTGCGGGCCCTGAGGCCCGGTCGGGCCTTCCGGACCGGTCGGACCGGCGGGACCCGCCGGGCCCTGCTCGCCCTGCGGACCTTGAGCGCCCGGAGCGCCATCGGCGCCCGCCGGGCCCTGCGGTCCCATCGGGCCGACGTCGCCCTGCGGTCCCTGCGGACCGGTCGGACCTTCGGGCCCGGTCGGACCCGCCGGACCCGCAGGACCTTCCGCACCGGTCGCACCCGTCGCGCCGGCCGGACCGGCGTCGCCCTGCGGTCCTTGCGGACCCGCAGGGCCCGCCGGACCGACGTCTCCCTGGGGACCCGTCGGACCCTGCGGGCCGACGTCGCCCTGCGGTCCCTGCGGGCCGGCGGGACCCACCGGGCCGATCAGACCCGTCGGGCTGCCGACCCACTGGCCCAGGTGATTGATCACCTGCACGCCGCCGATGCTCACCGACGCCGGCGTGATGTGACGCCCTTCGACGTCGTCCGCCTGCTTCGCGCGGCGCGCGAGCGGCGTCGCCACCAGGCGCATGCGCGGCGTCATCTCCGAGTCCGGCGGCACGGTGAGCCCGAGCCAACGGTCGGCGGCCGGCGTCGTGAACAACGTCGACGGCAACGGCACGACCGAGCCGAGCTCGGACGTGAAGAGTCCGCCGACGACGTTGACGACGCGGGTTTCGGTCCAGAGCAGCGTCGACGGACCCGACGCGGCGTCATAGACCTTGAACACGACCGTCGTGGCGCCGTTGAGCGGCGTCCCGCCG
>DASPNK010000411.1:0-4672 GCA_035626575.1 Planctomycetota bacterium
CGTCGTGTTCGGCGTGATGCTCGCGGGCTGCGCGACGTCGAGCCCCGCGGGCGCCGCGCCGGACGCGGAGGCGGCGCCGAAAGGCGCCGAGCGTCCGACGGCGCAGAAGCCCGGCCCTTCGCTGACCTTCGAGGATCAGCAGGAGCTGGTCGGATCGCCGCTCCTCGTCGAGACCGAGCGCCAGCGCGAAGAGCTGCTGCGCGCCCAGGAGAACCAGGCGCGTCTCGAGGCCGACCTCGCGGCGCGCGACGCCGAAGTGAAGCGCCTCTCGGGCGTGCTCGGCCAGGTCGAGAAGGAGCGCGCCGAGTTCAAGAAGCTGCTCGACGAATCGATCGCCAAGGAACGCACGCTCAAGGAGCAGGCGGCCGCGGCGGAGATCGAGAAGCTCCGCATGGAGCGGAAACTCATCGAGATGAAGCTCGGCGAGCTGGTGAAGGCGCCGAAGTGACCGCGACGTCCCTTCGACCCCGGGCCGGCGCGATGCGCCGCCTCGGCCTCGCGGCCCTCGTCGCCGCCGGGCCGTTTGCGGTCGGCGGATGCAAGACGCCCGACCCCACGCCCGCGCCGCGCGACGTCGCGGCGTCGTGGTCGAGCTCCCGTCCGACGCGCCTTCCCGTCCGCCGCGTGCTGGTGCCCCCGTTCCAGGACCTCACCGGCCACCCCGGCGAGGTCGCGCGCATCCGCGACTCGATGGTGGACGCGCTGGCGCGTCGCGGGCGGTTCGAACTCGTGCCGGTGCAGGCGCACGAGCTGCGCGACGAGATCCCGGCCTCGGTGTTCGAAGCGGGGGCCGTGCCGCGGCGCGCGCTGCTCGCGGCGGCGCGCCGCTACCGCGCCGACGCCGTGCTCTTCGGCGCCGTCACGCGCTACCGCCCCTATGAACCGCTGCTCGTCGCGCTGCAGGTCGAGCTGGTCACCGCCGACGACGGGCGGTCCGACTGGTCGGCCTCCGGAACGTTCGACGCCGCCACCCAGGACGTCGTCGCCGACGTCCGCAACTACCACGACGTCACGCTGGCGGCGACGTCGTCGCTCGAAGGCTGGCGCCTGCTGCTCCTGTCGCCGTCCCGCTTCGTCGACTACGCCTGCGCGCGGCTCGCCGAAAAGCTGCCCTGAGCGGGCGGCGCGCACCCCGCGTCAGTACGCCGTCACGGTCGTGGTCGCCCGGTTGGTCGTCTTCGCCGACGCGCCGTCGAAGGCCTGCCAGTAAAGCGATAGGCCGATGAAGGCGGGCCCCGCCGGGGCCATGAACGTCAACGACGCCGCGCCGGCCGACGGTCCCGAGGCGGGATAGACCGACGCGGCGACCGGAACCGCCGCCGCCGGATCAATCAACAACGTGCCGAAGGGCGGCGCCGGAATCTGCGCGACGCCCGGCGACGCGAAGAGCCACCACGTGCCGCCGGGGGCGCCGAAAAGGTCGAGCGTCGCCGGGGTCCCCGGCAGGACGACGTCGCGCGATGCGATCTGCCGCCGCGCGTTGACGAACACGCGCGGTCCGGGCGCGACGACGTCGAGGTCGCCGTCGCGATCGACGTCGACGACGGCGGAACGCGTCCCCCAATCGTCGAGGTACGACGGCACGAAGACGTCGGTCGCGGCGTCGGGCGCCCCGAAAGCGAACCCCGGCACGCCCGTCCTGACCGTGGCGGGCGTCTCGACGAGATCGAGCAGGCCGTCCTCGTCGAGATCGGCCAGGTCGATCGCATTGACGGGGGTCGTCGGCGAGACCGACGCAAGGGACGGTACGCCGCCGGCGTTGAGAAACGTCTGCGCTCCGACGACGAGGTCGTCGTCCCCGTCGTCATCGAGATCGCCCACGGCGATGGGCCCGCCGACGGCGAGATTCTGCGCGACCGACGTGACTCCGGACGGACCTCCGAGGTGATAGGTGATCGTCGCCTGCGTCGGCGTCGTTCCTGAAAGTTCGACGACGTCGGGATACCCGTTTCCGTCGACGTCGCCGACCTTGAGGTCGATCATCCGCAGCCCCGTCGAGATCTGGGTCGGAACGCCGAAGACGCCTCCGCCGCCGTTGACGGCGAGGAACGTCAATCCGACGGCCGCTCCCGTCGTTCCTCCGAGGAACAGGTCGAGGTCTCCGTCGGCGTCGTAATCGCACGCGGCGAGGGCGTCGTAGGGACCGCCCCAGATCGGCGAGAGGATTTCGGTAAAACCGCCCGCGCCGTCGTTATCGAAGACGTGATGGACGCTTCCCGACGGAAATTGCGGGGGAGCGGCGTGAAGATCGACGTCGCCGTCCCCGTCGCGGTCGAAGGCGATCCACCTGAAATTCGCCGGCCACGACGACGTCGTCGTCACTCCCGAATACGACGCCGCGACGAATCGTCCGCCGTCGTCGCCTCTGCAGAAGACCAACCCGTAGTTCGCCGCGCCGAAAACGAGGGCAGGCACGGCATAGGGCCCGGCGAGGTCGGCCGCACCGTCCCCGTCGAAGTCCGCGACGACGATGCGACGCGGCGCGGGTCCGATCACGCGACCGAAGGATGGATGCATTTCGCCGCCGCGCGTCCGCACCGGAACGACGTCACCCCTCAAGAAAGGGCTGCCATCTCCACGGACCGTCAGGAGGTCGCGATCGCCGTCGCCGTCGAGATCCCTGGCGCGGCACGAGCCGGTTCCGACCCACGGCGCCGCGTGCAACGCGAAGTCGACGGCGGGCGAACCGATGATGGTCCCGCCCGAGTCGAAGTCGAAGACGTGCGTTCCGGAAAGCGTGTCCGACGCGACGATCTCGTCGTTTCCGTCGCCGTCCACGTCCAGCGAAGTCAGCGTCCCGAACGACCATCCTTCGAAGAGCGCGAAGCCGGAATTGACGACGGGCGCTTGGAATCCCGCGGGCCCGTTCAAATAGACATGCAGCCCCTTCGCGAGCGGCGTGCTCCGCGTGATCGCAAAGTCATGGCGACCGTCGCCGTCGAAGTCGCCGACGTCGCACGCCCAGCCCAGGTGCGGCGCCGTCGCGAGCGCCGGGCCCGCGACGAAGGCGCCTCCGCCACCGTTCATGAAAAGCGTCGGCGCGCCGCCGTAGCGTCCGAGAAGCAGGTCGGGGTCGCCGTCGCCGTCGAAGTCCCGCAGATGGAGGTAGGACGCCGTCACGCTTGTCGCGCCGGGGAACGCCGGGATCGGCCAGACGAAGACGCCGCCGCCTGCGTTGATCAGGAGGGCGGGGCTCGGCGCCGTCGAGGATGAACCGCCCTGCGCCACGACGATGTCGAGATCGCCGTCGCCGTCCACGTCGGCGACGTCCATGGCGAACTCCAATGCCGAGGCGTATCCCACGGGCCCCGTCGCTTGCGAAAAGGCGCCCGACGGCGTCGATAGATCGATGCGCACGCCGCCCGGCCCGATGGACGCGAGGTCGGCGAGCCCGTCGCCGTCGAAGTCCGCGAGCCGCGCCTGCGATCTCGTGAAGGCCAGCGTCGGCTCTTCGCGTCGAGTGAATCGCCCGTAGCCGTCGTTGACCGCGACGGCGCCGAACCCGACCACGTCCGTGTCGCCGTCGCCGTCCACGTCGCCGAGAGCCTCGGGAATGAGCTCCGGGAACGGTTCTTCGAGACGACTCAACGGGGATTGGGCGAACCCTTGGGAAACCGTCAGAAACGCCGCGGCGACGCTGAGGATCGGGCTCGACATGGAAGATCTCCTGCCGTCGGTGTCGGGGACGGGCGTACCGTACGGAACGGACGCGACGTCTCCCAACCGGATCCGTGCGGATCGCGCCGCCGCGGCGTGCGGTTGCGCTCGGCGTTCCACCAGGACTTTCAGCGGGCGCTGACGGTGGACGTCGCGAGGTTGGTGAGCCGCGACGCGGCGGCGTCGAACGACTGCCAATAGAGGGACGCGCCGACGAGCGCGGGCGTCGACGGCACGGCGAACGTCCATGACGTGCGCTGCGGCCACCCCGGGCCGGACGCGAACGCGCCGTTCGCAATCAGCGTCGCGACCGTCGGCTCGATGAGCGCCGTTCCGAACGGCGTCGGCCACTCCGACGCGGCGAGCGACGCGAACAGCGCAAAGCCGCCGCCGGGCGGGCCGTAGAGGTCCAGCGTCGACGGCGCTCCGAGCAGCACGGTCCCCCGGTTCGCGACCTGCCGCATCGCGTCGAGGTACACGCGCGGCCCCGGCGCGACGACGTCGAGATCTCCGTCCTGGTCAAGGTCGACGACCCGAGGGCGCTGCGAGGACAGCCATGCCTGCGAGGGTCCGATCGGAACGGGGGCGCCGGCGACGACAGGCGGACCGAACGCGCCGCCGCCGAGTCCGAGGCGCAGCGTCGCCGGCGTTTCGACGAGGTCGAGGACGCCGTCGTCGTCGACGTCCGCGAGCGTCGCCGACGCGGCGAGCGGCGGCGTCAGCGACGGTCCGGGGAGAAACGTCCCACCCGCGCTGAAGAACGTCTGGGATTGTCCGACGAGGTCGGCGTCTCCGTCTCCGTCGACGTCGCCGACTGCAAGTCGGTTGCCGATCGGCAGGACGAAAGAAGTCGTCAAGAAGGCGCCGCCGCCGCGCGCGGCGTGGACGGAGACGGTCGAGGTCGACGTCGCACCCGACGTGAGCGAGATCGCCTCGCGGTCGCCGTCCCCGTCGACGTCGCCCGCGCGCAGGTCGAGGAGGAAGGCGCCCGACGCGACGACGGCGGGCGGGCTCA
>DASPNK010000412.1:0-4629 GCA_035626575.1 Planctomycetota bacterium
CTTAAGGTGAACGCGGTCAACGTCCTCTTCCACCGTGCGCAGCAGAAACTCCACAACGTGCTCAAGGAGATGTCCTACTTCCAGTAGGGCGGCCCGTCGCGAGACCGACCGGCATCCCACGACGGCGCAGAAGATGTACGACCCGCATCGGGACCAGAACGAGCGTTCGTGGCGCAAACAGATCACGCGCGAGATCGACCGCGCGTTGAACGAAGGGCGGCGCCCCGACCCCGAGCAGCTCGCCGGCGGCGACGGCAGCAAGACCGCCGAGGTCGAAGCGCTCATCGAGGTGCGCGCCGCGCTGAAGCAGGAGGGCATCGACGCGCTGGGCGACGAGAGCCCGCCGTCCGACGCCGATCCGCTGGCCGAGGTCGAGCGCATCCTCGCCGACTCGCTCGAACTGGGAACGCCCGGCGACGTGTCGATCATCGAAGCCGAGCAGCCCGCGCTCCGGGATCAGATCGACGAGCTGAAGCGCTTCTACGCCTTCCTCGCCGACGCCCTCACTGGCGACGCCGCGTCGATCGAGGTGCGCGCGCGCCTTCCCGAGCGCAAGCTGGGTCGTTTCGTGCTGGAGCGCGTGCTTTATCCGCATCCGCTCGGGCGCCTCGACGCCGCGCTCGACGAGAAGACGCGCGAGCGCTTCGCGCTGCTGCTGCTCAATCCCAGCCTGCCGAAGGCGACCGCGATGCGCGTGCTGCGCGACGCGTCCGCCGCCAAGCGACTCAACGACCCGGGGTTCGTGCCGCTCGCCGAAATCGGCTCGGTGGAGACCGGCGCCGGCGAGGTGCGCTACCTCGCCTATCAGGACGTCGGCGGCGCCAGCCTCGACGATTTCCTCCGGCGCGTCGCCGCGGCGCCCGACGTCGACTTCGCGCGCGCCGTCGCGGAGGGCGGCCGCAACCTCCCTCCGCCGCCGCAGCCCGGCCCGCCGCCGGCGGAGCCGACGCCCGCCGACCCGCGCCGCCTCTCCGCGGCGGCCGGCGTCGTCCGTCAGCTCGCCGAAACGCTGCACCGCGCCCACGGCCAGGGCGTGCTGCAGGCCGATTTCCGGCCGTCGAACGTCGTCCTCGCGGCCGACGGCCGCGCGCTGCTCCGCGCGTCCAACCTCGTCGGCGCGATGCGCCACGCCTGGAAGGGCGCGGGCTCGCACAAGACCTTCCTCGCGCCGGAGATCCTCGAAGGCGAGTCCAACACGCTGGATTGGCGCGCCGACGTCTACGGCTGCTGCGCCGTGTTCTACGCGCTGCTCACCGGCGACGCGCCGCCCGCCGATCTCGCGGTCGCGCGCCGCACGCTGGCGCCCGTCTCCGACGACGCCGCGACCCTCATCGTGAAGGGTCTTTCGCGCACGCCGACCGAGCGCCCGGCGTCGTGCCTCGTGCTCGCCGAGGCCTGCGCTCCGTGGGCGACGACCGCCGCGCCGGCGTCGCGGCGCCGCCGCCTCGCGTTGCTCATCGTCGCGATCGCCGCGGCCGTGCTGGCGGCGACGTTTTTCGCTTTGAACTGACCTTTCCGGTTCGCGCCGCGCGAGGCGCGCCGAGGCCGAGGGCGCACGCGACCGCCACGTCCGCGGCGTGCGTGAGCGTGAGGAGCCACGACTCGACGCCGGCCGCCTTCGCCGCCCGCGCCGCGCCGCCGTGGAGCGTCACCGACGGGGCGCCCGACGCCGCGCGCCGCACCTCGACGTCGCGGAACTCGAGCCCCTTCGCCCATCCGACGCCCAACGCCTTGAGCACGGCCTCTTTGGCGGCGAAGCGCGCGGCGAAGGACTCGGCGGGCCGCGGCCGTGACTCGCACCACGCGCGTTCGCGCTCAGTGAAGACGCGGGCGACGAAACGCGCCCCGCGGCGTCGGAGAACGGCGGCGAAGCGCGGGACGTGGACGACGTCGAGCCCGAGGGCGAGCGGACGCATGGCGCGACTCTGGCCGGAACCGGCGCGGTCGACAACCTTCCCAGTCCGGGCTTGAGCGCCGGGCGCGGGCTCCGATAACGACCTCGACGCGGTTCTCCGCGTCGGCGTCATGCATCAGGAAGCGGTGGATTCCGGGCGATTGTCCGAGCTGGCTCAGCTCGGCGGCGACGCCTTCGTCGACGAGGTGGTCGCGGCCTTCCTCCGCGACGGCGAGCAGCGCTTCGCCGCGCTGCGCACCGCCGCCGAGCGGGGGGACGCCGCCGCGTGGACGCGCGAAGCGCACACGCTGAAGTCAGCGGCCGCCGGCGTCGGCGCGGACGGCCTGCGGCGGTTGCTGCAGGCGGTCGAGCACGCGGGCGTGGACGGCCGCCCTTATCCGGCGGCCGACGTGGCCCTCGCCGCGGCCGAATGGTCGCGCGTCCGGACATGGTTCGCGCGCAGACCCCGGCCTCGCGGCGCCGTTTGAGCCGCGTCGTTCGCGGGGCGCCGGGCCCGCGCGGCTCTGCACAACCTAAAACGTTTGTTATCCGATGAAACAAACGATAGAAGTTGTGTCGTGTCTCCGCGCCCGTCCTACGTGCTCGTCGCCGACCTCGCCGCGTCCCGTGTCGCGACCGGGCGCGCCGGGTTGTCTCGAACCATCGAAGCGACGCTCCGGCGCGCCGCCCGTGACGCGAACGCCTGGTCGGCGCCGCCTGTCACGGTCAAAGGGCTCGACGAGATTTCGGCGATCGTGCGGCGCCCCGGTCGCGTTTTCGACTTCGCCGTGGCGCTCAACCTCGCGGTCTGGCCGCGGCGGTTCCGCTTTGCGCTGGCGGCGGGGGAGGTCGACGTCGCCCCGTCCGGGCGCGACGCGGGCGCCGCCGACGGCGAGGCGTTCCACCGCGCCGCCGACGCGCTCGAGCGCGCGAAGGCGGCCGACGCGCCGTTCGTCGTGGCGGCGCCGGGGTTGGCCGGGGACCGCGCGACGTTGATCGAAGCGCTGGCGCGTTTGCACGGCGTGCTCCTCGCCGACGTTCCGGCCGGCGCGACACCCGTGCTGCGCGCCTTGCGCGCCGCTCCCGACGCGACGCAGGCGCGCCTGGCTCGGGACCTCGGCATGACGCAGCAGGCCGTGTCGGCCGCCCTCGGGCGCGCCCGGGCGTCCGACCTGGACCTGGCCGAGGCGGCGCTCCGCGCGGCCTTGACGGCGCTTCCGTCGCCCGGGACAGTCGCGCCATGAAGACGGCCTTCGCGGTCATGCTCCTGGCGGCGCCGGCGTCGGCCGCCGGCGGATGGTCGTTCATTCCGCCGGCAGTCGATCACCCGTGGGGGGAAGATCGCGGTCGGGATCGCGGCGTAAGTAGTCGCGCTGGCATTCAGCGGCCACGTCTTCCGCATCTTCATCACGGCGTCGCCGCCGCCGCCGAAGCCGCCCGGCGTGCGCTTCGACGTGAGCACCATCATCGGGAAGTGCGAGAACCTCATCGCCGTGTCCTGCCTGCTCATGGCGGACATCTGAGGGCTCGCGCTCATCTTCGCGGCGAAGAGCCGGGTCCGCGCGAAGGAGATCGAGAAGAACACGACTTTCTATCTCGGCGGGACGCTGGTGAACCTCACTTGGTCGATGTTCGTCGGCGCGCTCGCGCGCCTGCTTGTCGCAGGCGCGTGATTGGGCGCCGCGCTCACACTTCCATCGAACCGGGCGCGGGCGCGTCGAGCGAGATGGGGCGGCGCTGCGGGGCGTCGAGGTTGCGCGCCGCGGCGGCGATCGCGACCTGCTCGGCGAGCCGCAGGTAAGGGCCGCTGACGGCGGGATCGGCGGAGAGCGCGGCGGGCGCGCCGCGATCGCCGGACTCGCGCACGCCCGGCGACAGCGGAAGCTCGCCGAGGAACCGGTGACCCTGCGCCGCCGCCCAGGCGCGGACGCCGCCCGCGCCGAATACCGGGCCGGTCATGTTTTCGACGAGCCCGAGGATCGGGATGTTCGTCTGCTGGAACATCGCCAGCGCCTTCTTCGCGTCGATGAGCGCGACGTTCTGCGGCGTCGAGACCACCACCGCGCCGGTGAGCGTCACGGTCTGCGCCATGGTGAGCGCGACGTCGCCGGTGCCGGGAGGAAGGTCGATGATCAGGTAGTCGAGGTCGTCCCACGCCACCTCGCCGAAGAACTGCCTGAGCGCGCCGTGGAGCATCGGCCCGCGCCAGACGACCGGCTTGTCGGGGTCGACGAGGAAGCCCATCGAGATCAGCTTCACGCCGTGGGCCTCGACGGGGTTCATCAGCCGCCGCCCGCCGCGCTCGGCCACCGTCGGCTTCTCGGCGGGGTCGCATCCGAACATCAACGGGATGGACGGCCCGTAGATGTCGGCGTCGAGGAGGCCCGTCTTCGCCCCGAGGCGCGCGAGCCCGGCCGCCAGATTGGCCGCGACCGTGGATTTGCCGACGCCGCCTTTCCCCGAGCCGACGGCGATCAGGTTCTTCACCGACGGAGTCGCCGACGGACCCGAGGTCGCCGTGCCGCGGACCTCCGCGCGCACGGTCGCCGCGACGGACGCGACGCCAGGCGTCGCGCGCACCGCGGCTTCCACGTCGGCCCGCAGGCGATCCCGCGACGGGTGCGCCGGCGTCGGCAGCACGAGGACGAACGACGCCGCGCCTCCCTCGACCTTCAGGTCGCGGATCTCGCCGAGCGAGACCACGTCCCGCTTCAAGTCCGGATCCTGGACCTTGG
>DASPNK010000413.1:0-4063 GCA_035626575.1 Planctomycetota bacterium
CGAGCGGCGACGGACGTTACAACGGCGGGCCATGCGGCGCGCCCCCTCGCAGGTTTTCGCGGCGGTCTTCGTCGGCGCCGTCGCGGCGGCGCGGGCGCAGGACGCGGCGACGTCGGCGCCGTCGCCGGCCTCCCGTCCGGCCGCGGCAGCCTGGGTCGCCGACCTCGAGCTGTTGCGGACCGAGCTTCCGCGGCGGCACGTCGACGCCTTCGCGCGGACGGCGGAGGCGGATTGGCGCCGCGCGGCCGAGGAGACGTCGCGCCGCGTCCTCGCGGAATGCGATGCCGACCCCGAAGCGGCGTTCGTCCGACTCCAGGCCTTCACGGCGACCCTCGGCGACCCGCATACCACGCTCGCCCCGAAGGCCGGCGGGCTGGTCCCGCCGGCGACGCGGCTCCCGGCGGCCGCGATCTGGTTTCGGGAAGGGCTGCATTTCTGGGCGCTGCCGCTGGACCGCGCCGGCTTCCTCGCGCGCCCGGTGACGGCGATCGGGGGCGTGCCGTTCGACGAGGCCGCGGCGCGACTCGCGACGGTCTTCGCTTCCGACAACGCATCGTGGCGGCGGAAAGGCGTCGAAGATCGCGTGCTCGACGTCGCGACGCTTCGCGCCTGCGGCCTCTGCGGCGCCGACGGCGCGACGACGTTCGGCGTCGCGGACGCCGACGGCGACGTCGAGACGCTGCGGCTCGCGCCGCCGCGCAACGCCGCCGAGGCCAAGGCGATCCGCTTCGCGCGGAAGCCCGACTTCGCGCGCTTCCCGCCGACGAACCTGGTCGGGCGGCCCCCTTTCGGAGGCCGGCGTCTCGCCGATTCCGCGACCGCCTTCGTCTGGTACGACGCCTGCCGCGAAGATCGGCCCGGCGCGCTCGCCGCCGCGATCGAACGGCTTCTCGGCGAGTTCGCCGCCGCGCAGGCCTCCGGCGCGGCGATCGACCGGCTCGTCGTCGACCTGCGTCGCAATCTCGGCGGAGACAGCCGCCTCTTCCGGCCGTTCGTCGATGCGTATTCCGATCCGAAGGCGCGGCCTCCCGGCGGGCTGTTCGTCCTCGTCGGCCGGAACACGTATTCCTCCGGCGTGATCAACGCCTGGGAGCTGAAGACGCGCTGCGGCGCGACGCTCGTCGGCGAGCCGACCGGCGGCGCCCTCAACGGGTGCGGCGAGATCCGCAGCTTCGACCTCCCGAACGTCGGCGCGACCGTGTTCTTCTCCACGAAGCGCTTCCGCTTCGTCGAAGGCGAAGGCCGTACTCTTCCGCCGGACGTCGAGGTCGCCGTCGACGCCGCGTCTTTCTTCGCCGGGCGCGACCCGGCGTTCGAGCGAGCCGTCCGTTGACGAAATCCCCCGCGATGCCGCGATCCCTCACCGCCTGCCTCGTCGTCGCCGCCGTCGCCGCCGCCGGCCGGGGCCAGTCGCCCGCTACGCGGCCGGCGTCGCCCGCCGCAAGCTCGCGGCCCGCCGCGCCGTCGCGGCCGACGATCCCGCCCGCGCGCGTCCCGCACGCCACGGCGCCCGACGTCAAAGGAGGCTGGGAGGCCGCGACGCCGCTCGAGCCCGCGCCCGCCCCGCCGTCGCTGCTGTTCGAGACGGGCGACGTCCTCCGCTGCGCGAGCGGCGACGCGATCGCGCGCTACGACCCGGAGCCGGATCGCTGGACGCCGCGCGTCGCCCGCCTGCCGGGGCGGCTCGGCATGGGCGCCGCCGCCGCGTACGACGCGGCGACCGGCACGGCGTACCTTTTGCAGGGCGGCGACCGCGGGTTCTGGCGCTACGACCTCAAGAACGAGCGCGTCGACGCGCTCATCCGCACTCCGAAGCCGATCGGCCGCGGCGGCGCGCTCGTCGTGCTCGGACGCGTCGTCTACGCGCTGCGCGGGGCGCAGACCGGCGAGTTCTACGCCTACGACCTCGACCGGAACGTCTGGAGCGTCCTGCCGAACATCGGCCGGCGCGGCCCTCAGCCCGGCCCCGGCGACGTGAAGGTCGTGGGCGCCGGATTCACCTCGGGCTTCCTCGTCGCCGACCAGGGGCGCGTCTTCGCGTGGCCCGACCACCACGTGCAGCGGTTCGACGTCGCCGACGGCCGCTGGTTCGAGCGCACCTGGACGTCGTTCGGCTTCCGCCCGAACTGCGACGGGGCGGGCTTCGCGTGGGACCGCGAGACGCGCCTCCTCTGGGCGACTCAGGGCATGGACTCCAACGCCCTCGCTTCGTGGGATCACCCGAAGCAAGGGCCGGGCTTCCACCTCCTGCGGCCGCGCCTGCCGGAACCGCTGCACGGCGAAGGGTCCCGCGCCGCCGTCGCGCGCCGCGGCGGCGTGAAACACCTGTTCGTGTACGCGCCCGAGCCGCGCAATAAGCTCTGGCGCATCCCGCTCGAGCGCCTCGAGCGCATCCGTCCCGGCTCGCGCGCGGCGGACGTCGGCTCGCCGTACGAGACGTTCCACGAGGACAACGGATCTTCGCTCGTGCGCCGCGCGGGGCCGACCGCCATCGAAGGCGTCTTCGCGCCGTTCAAGGACCGCTTCTTCTTCATGCGCCTCGAAGGGCTGCGGCTCTGCGACCCGGTGAAGGACGAGTGGACCGAGTACCCCGGCACGCCGCTCGGAGCGCAGATCACGCCCGGCGTCTTCGGCGTGTGGGACGGCGCCGACCACGTCTGGTACTCGACCGGCGGCGGCGACGACGACCCGCGTCGGCCGCGGCCGCGGCGCTTCGGCCGCCTCGAGCCCGCGACGAAGAAGGCGGAAGAAGGGCCGCCCATGCCGGGGCGCCCGGGCCGCGGATCCCGCGCCGTGATCGTCGACGGAGCGTTGTGGGCGCTCCGCGGCGGCGCGACGCGGGACGTCTACCGCTTCGACCTCGCGACGCGGAAGTGGTCGTCGGGACCCTCGCTGCCCGAAGCGTCGGCGGCGCCGGGCGCGGTCGGGTCCGGCCTCGCGGCGCTCGGCGGCGCGCTCTTCGCGTTCCCCGACGAAACGGCGTGGCGTCTCGACCTCGCGGCGCCGGAGAAGGGGTGGACGCGCTTCGCGACGCTGCCGTGGTGCTGCGGCACGGACGGCGGCATGACCGCCGTCGACGAGGTCGGCGGCGCCGTCTACGTCGTGCGCGGAGACGTAACGCGGTCGCTCGGCCGGCTCGACGTCGCGACCGGCGCGTTCGTGCGCCTCGCGCCCGACCTGCCCGACGTGGTTTCGGTCGAAGGCGAGCGCGCCGTGGTCCGCGAGAGCGAAGGCGAACGCCGGCTCTTCATCCACCGCGGGCACGACTCCCACGAAATCTGGCGCGTCCCGCTCGCCGCGCTGACGCCCGCGCCCTGAGGCCGCCGCGGGCATGGTCTTCCTTCCGCCTCCGCCCGCCGCGGCGCGGGCGCTTTACCTGTCCGGCGCCGCGCTCTTCTTCGCGCTCGCCGCGTTGGGCGTGGCGCTTCCGGGCCTTCCCACGACGCCGTTCCTCCTGCTCACCAGCTGGTGCCTCGTGCGCTCGTCCCCGCGGCTTCACGCACGACTCCGACGCTCGCCGGTCTTCGGGCCGCTGCTGGTCGACTGGGAGACCCGCCGCGGCGTGCGCCTTCACGTCAAGGTCACGGCGCTGCTGATGATGACCGCGGCCGCCGCGGTCGCGGTCTTCGCCTCCGACGTGCCGACGTGGGCGCGCCTCGCGATCGCAGTCCTCGCCGCGACCGGGGCCTTCGTCGTGCTCCGCCTCCGCGTCCTGCGCGACTGACCCGTCCGGCGCGTCGGGGCGGCTTTAGCGCCGCCCCGCCGGCGACGATGGGGTGAGGTACAGGTCGCGTCGCGACGCGCCGTCGGGCCGTCGCCGCGCGGGAGAGGATCCATCGTGCCGCGCGCGGCGACTTCAGCCGCGGCGGCGTTGCTGGCCGCCGCGCTCGCCGCGCAGGCGCCGGTCGCGCCGTCCGCCCGCGAACCGACGCCCGGTCTCGGCGGCGGCGCGCGTCCGCCGTCGGCGGCGGCGCTCGAGTCGGCCGGCCCCGTCGTCGCCGTCGAAACGGTCCGCCTCGCCGACCCGACGCCCGCCGTGCGCCGCTCCGCCTGCGAGCGCCTC
>DASPNK010000414.1:0-2077 GCA_035626575.1 Planctomycetota bacterium
TCGGCGGCTCGTTCCGCATCCCCGAGGTGATGGAGGCGTCGGGCTACACGCTCGTCGCCGTCGGCGCGACCAACAAAACGCACCTCGACGACTACGCGAAGGCGATCGGCCCGAAGACCGCGGCGCTGCTCGTCGTGCACACGAGCAACTACCGCATCGTCGGGTTCTCGGCGCGGCCGTCGCTCGAGGAGCTGTCGGCGCTCGCGAAGAAACACGGCGTGCCGCTCCTGCACGACCTCGGCTCCGGGTCGATCCTCGGTCCCGAGGAGCTCGGCCTCGGCGACGAGCCGCCGGTGGCGGCGAGCCTTCAGGCGGGGGCGGACCTCGTCTGTCTCTCCGGCGACAAGCTGCTCGGCGGGCCGCAGGCGGGGATCATCCTCGGCCGCGCCGACCTCGTCCGCGCCTGCCGCACTCACCCGCTCGCGCGCGCGTTCCGCGTCGACAAGGCGCGCGTCGCCGCGCTCGAAGCGACGCTCGAGCTGTTCCTCGATCGGCGCACGCTCGACGCCACGCATCCCGTGACGTCGATGCTGCGCGCGACGCCGGAGGCGGTGAGGCGGCGCGCCGAAGCGCTTGCCGACGCGTTATGGGCCGCCGCTCCGCAGGGCGTCGACGTCGACGTCCGCCCCGCGGTCTCCGAAGCGGGAAGCGGGGCGCTCCCGGCGCTGCCGATCCCCTCGTTCGGAGTCGGCGTCGCCGCGCCGTGGATCGGCGCCGACGCGCTGGCGCGCGCGCTCCGCGAGGCGCCGACGGCGGTGTTCGCGGTCATCCGCGACGGCCGCGTGACGCTCGACGCGCGCACGCTGTCGGACGACGAGGCGGTCGAGGCGGCGCGCATCACGGCGCAGGTGCTGAAGGACGCGGCGCCGCTCGCGCCGTCCTGACCGCGAGTCCGGAGGATCGCGCCGCGAAACCCGCGCGCGGCGCCGCGCGCTTGCCGGAAGTCGGCGGGAGTGCGCATACTGCGGCTCCGCGGGAGTGGTTCGGATCCTGGTGGACCGCCCGGTCTTCAAAACCGGTGTGATCGGCAAACAACCGGTCAGGTGGGTTCGATTCCCATGCACTCCCGCCATCTCTCTCCCCGCCGCGCGGTCGCGGACGTCGTCATGTCGAAAACCCAGCAGCTCTTCCCCTACGACGCCATGTGGCGCGAAGTCGGCTGCGCCTACCGCGCGCTGGAGCTCGTGCGCGCCGACCTCAAAGCCGCGGTCGCAGGACTCGCGCAGGACGACCTCGACCGCGATCCCGGTCACGGCGCCGCGCCGATCTCCGCGCTGCTGGCGCACTGCGGCGCCGTCGAAGCGTGGTACGTGACGAAGGTGTGGCGGCGCGAGTCGCCGCCCGACGCGTGGCGCCCGGTGATCGACGCCGGGGCGCTCCATAAGGGACCGAAACCGGCCGGGATGCCGGCGGAGCGGATCCTCGCCGGGCTGGACGCGATCCGCGAAGCGTCGCGCCTCGCGCTGATGAAGGCGACCGATCCGGACATGGACCGCGCCGTCGTCGAGACGAAGGGCGGCGCGACCACGCTGCGCTGGATCCTCCATCACCTGCTCGAGCACGAAGCGCAGCACCTCGGCCAGATCGTCCTGCTCCGGCGGCTTTTCGGAAAACCGCTGAAAGGGACGTGATCGGAGCGTCGCCCGCCTGTCTTCCGGCGGGAAGCGACCGTCGGGTCGGGGCAGGCGTGACCGCGAGTCTGAGGCGGCGGGTCGGCGACGGCGCCGCGACCCTTCCGGCGGCGACGGAGCCCGGTCGCACGCCGCGCCGGGTTTGTTTCACCCGCGGCTGAGCCCGCGACAACCCGAGGCCGTCGACCGGGAAAGGTGCGACGCGCACCGCAGCCCGTGAACGCCCTCGTCACGTCGGCGGCCCCCCCCACCCCGACCTCAGGTCACGGCTCCGGCGCCCGTGGCCGGAACGGACCGCCAGGCGCCCACCCCGCGGCGGGCGCCGGGTTTCCGTCGGCGGCGACGGAGTCCGGAAGGAGCGGCGTCGTTCCTTCCCGGCCGTTGTTGGCCTCGCCCCCGGACGACCGATAAGCTTCGAGGCCCGAACGTTTACACTGCGCGCCGCG
>DASPNK010000415.1:0-2229 GCA_035626575.1 Planctomycetota bacterium
CCGCCGAAGGGACGCCGACGACGGCCGCCGTCGCGCAGAGGAACGCCAGGAGCGCGAACGCGCGCGCCGCCGCGGTCACACGTCGACGCCTTCCGCGAGCACGCCGCCGAGCAGCACGGCGCCGTCGCCATCGTACAGCACGACGGCCTGGCCCGGCGCCGGCGCGAACACCGGCGCGTCGAACCGGAATCGCACGCGCCGCGCGTCGAGGATCGTCGCCTCGCAGGCCGCGGGTTCGTGCTGATGCCGCACCTTGGCGAAGCCGCGAAGCGTCGCGCCCGGCGTCGCGGCGGCGCCGGAGAAGACGACGTCCTCCGCGAGAGCGTCCCGCACGTCGAGGGCGCTGCGCGGCCCGACCGTCACCGTGTCCGTCGCCGCGTCGAGGCCGGTCACGTACAGCGGCTCCGGGCGCCCTCCCGGAAGGCGCCGGCGCTGTCCGACCGTGAACCCGGCGACGCCTTCGTGCGGGCCGAGATCCTCGCCGTCGCGCGTGCGCAGCCGCCCGGGGCGGAACGCCTCGGGCGCCCGCGCGCGCACCACGTCGCGGTAATCGCCGCTCGGCACGAAGCAGATCTCCATGCTCTCCGGCTTCTCGGCGACGCGGAGCCCGAGACGCCGCGCGTGCGCGCGCGTCTCGGCTTTGGTCAGCTCTCCGAGCGGGAACATCGCGGCGCGGAGCGCGTCCTGCGACAGCGGATACAGGACGTAGCTCTGGTCCTTGGCGAGGTCCCGGCCGCGCGCGACCGCGCGGCGACCGTCGCGCTCGACGACGCGGGCGTAGTGTCCGGTGGCGACGGCGCCCGCCCCGATCTCCCGGGCCAGCGCCAGGAGCCGCCCGAACTTGAACGCCCGATTGCACTCGATGCACGGGTTGGGCGTGCGGCCGCGGCGATACGCCTCGACGAAGTCGTCGACGAGGCGGTCGAAGCCCGCTTCGAGGTCGACGACGTAAAACGGCAAGCCGAGCGCGTCGGCGACGCGCCGCGCGTCGTGGGCGTCGTCGATCCCGCAACACCCCTGGCGATGCGTCGCCGCCGCGTCCCCCGCCTTCACGCCGTTCCGCATGAACGCCCCGACGGGACGGAACCCCTGCTCCGCCAGCAGCGCGGCGGCGACGGAGGAGTCGACGCCGCCGCTCATGGTGACGAGGACGACGCGGGGATCGGCGGAGGTCATGACGGAACCGGAATCATGATCCAAACGCGCGGCGCGCAACAGGGGTTCGCGACGGGCGACGGCGCGCCGGCGGGGACCGGAGACGGCTGTTAGCGTCCGCGCCGACCATGAACTTCCTGCTGCAGACCACGCCTCCTCCCGCCGGCCAGGCCGCGCCCGGCTTCGACCCGTCCTTCCTGATCCTGATCGGCGGCATGTTTTTGATCATGTACTTCATGGTGATCCGCCCGCAGAAGAAGGAGCAGAAGCGCCAGGAGGCCCTTCGCGCCGCCCTGAAAAAGGGCGACAAAGTGATCACGTCGTCGGGGGTGGTGGCCGAGATCCACAGCGTTAAGGACGAGCGGGACGTGGTCCTCAGGCTCAGCGACCGCGCCGAAATGACGGTGCTCCGCTCCTCGATCGCCACCGTGCTGGGCGCAGAGCCCCCGAAGACGGCCGCGAAGTAAACGTCGGCGCGGCGCCCGTTTCCGGGCGCCGTCGGCGCCGCGCGGCCGGGAGCGCGTCCTCCCTCTCGTGGGGGCGCCCTTCGACTGGATCCGCCGCGGACGCCTCGCCGAGCGCCGCGCCGCCCGCTTCCTGCGCGGCCTCGGCTTCGAGATCCTCGCGCGGAACGTCCGCACGAAGTCGGGCGAGATCGATCTCCTGGCCCGCGAGGGCGCCTCCCTCGTGGTGGTCGAGGTCAAGCTCCGGCGGGGAGGCGCGCGGAGCGCGTTCGCCGCGGTCGGCGCGCGGAAAAAGGAGCGCCTGCTCCGCGCCGTGCGCGAAGCGCGGGTCAAGCTCCGGCTGCCCCCCGGCCTCCCCCTCCGCTTCGACCTGGTGACCCTCGCCGATTCCGAGCCGCCGCGCCTGGTCCGCGGAGCGTTCGGCGCGTCGGCGACGTTCCTCGCCTGAATGCGGGAAGGCGCCGCCGCCGGCGGCGCTTATCCTCCATCGCCCGCCGCGCGCCCCGCGCCGGCGCGAACCCGTCGGAGCCGCGCATGTCCCTGCGTCGAAACCTGGTCCTCGCCGCCGCCGCCCTTTTCGTCGCCCCGCCCCTCGTCGGCCAGGCCGAAA
>DASPNK010000416.1:0-7507 GCA_035626575.1 Planctomycetota bacterium
TGGGGCGCGTGGCCGAAACGGGCGACCTCTCGTGGCAGGGCCTCAAGCACGCGCTGGCCTACGCCACCGTGACGGCGTCCTACACCGTCGAGAAATTCAGCCTCGATCGGCTCCTGGAGATCAAGCGCGAGGACCTCGACCGGCGCCGCGACGCGTTTCTCTCGTTCGTCCGATTCTGAAAGAACGGACGCGCGCGCGACGGAGCGTGACGCCGCGCGCGGCGGTATAACGGGCGCCTTCGAGGCGAGCGCGGCGCCGGGTGGAACCGCCTCGCTTCGAGCCAAGGAGCTCCGTCCCATGCGTCGTTCCGTCCTGTGCGTCGCGCTGCTCGCGACGATCGCCCTCGCGCAAAACACCAAGCCCGGCGCGAAGACCGCGCCCGCGGCGCCCGCGTCCTACGCGTCGCTCGTCGAGCTGAACGCCGCCTTCGACAAGGTCGAAGAGGAGGCGCGCAAGAAGGTGATGGCCGACCGTCTCGCCGCGGTCGAAGCCTTCGCGGGCAAGGCGTCCGGCAAAGACGCCCTCGAAGCGCGACTGCAGGCGTCGGAGCTCGCGTCGGAGCTCGAGCGCCACGAAGCGGCGCGGACCCACGCCGAGAAGGTGATCGCGGAGTGCAAGACCGACGAGTTCGCCGCTCTCAAGTTGCGCGCGCACGCGCGAGCGGGCGACGCGGCCGCGAAGCTCGGCGCGCCCGCCGAGACGGTCGTCGCGCTGCTCACGCCCGTGATCGACGGCCTGAACATGAAGAACCGCGACTCGGTCTTCGCCGCGATCAACGCGACGGAGACTCTCGCGACGTATTACGCCGACCGCGGCGAGAAGGACGCCGCGATCAAGGCGTGGACGGAACTCGGCGACAAGTCGCCGCAGCTCCAGCAGCTCGTCGGGCAGAACGTCGACGGGTTGAAGATGCTCGGGGAGACGCCGAAGGCGTTCCCGGAGTCCGCCAAAGACACGACGGGCGCGTCGGTGAGCCTCGACCAGTACAAGGGCAAGGTGCTGCTCATCGACTTCTGGGCCACCTGGTGCCCGCCGTGCATGGCCGAGGTCCCGCACGTCGTCGCGGCCTATGCGAAATACAAGGACCGCGGATTCGAGGTGCTCGGCATCACCCTCGACAACGAAGAGACGCTGCCCAAGATGGACGAGGTGATGAAGGCGAAGGGCATGACCTGGCGCCAGATCGTCAACGGCAAGGAGGCCGACCTCGCCGAGCTCTACGGCGTCGAGTCGATCCCCACGACGTACCTCGTCGACCAGGAGGGGAAGATCCGGCGCATGAACCTCCGCGGCAAAGCGCTCGAGCAGGCGCTGGAGAAGCTCCTGCCGGCCAAGGCGGCCGACGCCGCGCCCGCGCCGGCCAAGCCGAAGAAGTGACCGCGACGGGCGGCGTCGGTCTCGAACGCCGCCCCGGCCGTGCGTTCCGCCGTCACGAACGGCGGAACGCCCGCGAGCCGTTCGCCGCGCTGGTCGCCGCGCCCGCGGCTCCCGCAGCCCGCGCGTCGCGCTTGAAGGCGGAAGTCCGTTGCTACCATCGCCGCCTCGCTTTCCTGCGGCCGACGACCATGCCCGTCGGGAACCGCGCGGAGGCGGGTTCGTTTCGCGGCCGGCATGGGGACCTTCACTTTCCATGACCGACGGCACGATCCTCGCGCAGTTCCCGGCTCCCGGAGCCGCCCCCTACGGCATCGCCCACGACGGCGATGCGCTCTGGGTGTCCGATCCCCGCGAGAAGAAGATCTTCCGCGTCGACCCCAACGGCGGGCACGTCCTGTTCAGCATCGCGTTCGACGGCGACCTCGCCGGCTGCGGCTGGGACGGCAAATGCGTGTGGCAGGGCGACCGCACTTCACGCACGATCTCGCAGATCGATCCCGAGACGGGCGAGATCACCAAGGCTCTCAAAGTCGACCACCCGACCGGCGAGATCGCCGGCGTCTGCTGCGACGGCGACGCGCTCTGGTACGGCCTGTCGCGGCTCGGCCAGCTCCGCAAGGTCAAGCAGGTCGACGGCGGTTTCCTCAAGGCCTACCCGGTGAAGCCGGATTGCTGCGGCGTCCTCGCCGTCGGCAAGCACCTCTTCTACACCGAGCCGGGCGCCGGCCTCGTCCACAAGATGGACGCGGCGACGGGCTCGTTGCTCATCTCCTACGACGTCGGCGGCCGGCCCACCGGACTCGCTCACGACGGTCACGCGTTCTGGCTGGCCGACCAGGACCAGAAGCGCGTCGTCCGCCTGCGGTTCTGATCCCGTGCCCCGGAAGCCTTCGTCCGCGGCGAAGTCGCGGTCGAAGGCCCGCGGCGGCCGGACCCCGTCCGCGCCGCCGCCCGCCGCGGCGCCGCCGCAGGGACGGCTCGACGCCGGGGAGTTCGATCCCGTCGACGACGAGGACCCGCGCATGACGACGGCTCAGGATCGCGGCGAGAAGCTCATCGCCCTGTTCATCGACTTCGAGAACCTGGCCCTCGGCATCAGCAAGAGCGCCGGCAAGTTCAACATCGAGCTGGTCATCGAGCGCCTTCTGGAGAAGGGCCGCATCGTCGCCAAGCGCGCCTACTGCGACTGGACGCGCTATCGCGAATACCACCAGCACTTTCACGAGAAGGCGATCGAGCTGATCGAAGTGCCGAAGAAGCACATCGGCGGCAAGAACTCCGCCGACATCCGGATGGTGGTCGACGTGCTCGACATGTCCTATTCCAAGGCGCATATCGACACCTTCGCCCTGGTCACCGGCGACTCCGACTTCTCGCCCCTCGTCTCCAAGCTGAAGGAGAACGACAAGGAGGTGATCGGCTGCGCCATCAAGGCGACGACCTCCGACCTCCTCATCGAGAACTGCGACGAGTTCATCTTCTACGACGACCTCGTGCGGCAGCGCAGCGCCGAGGCCGCGCCGAAGGCGCCGTCGGTCGACGAGCGCGACGTCCCCAAGAAGGCGCGCGAAGCCTACGCCATCATCGCCGACGGCCTCCTCGGGCTGATGCGCGAGAACAAAGACGTCATCTGGGCGTCGATGCTCAAGCAGTCGATCAAGCGCAAGCGTCCCCAGTTCGACGAGACGTACTTCGGCTATCGGACCTTCACCAAGCTGCTTGAGGACGCGGAGCGCCACTCCATCGTCAAGCTCGAGAAGGACGCGAAGAGCGGCTCGTACCGCGTGCTCGGCTTCGGCGACGAGCGCTGACGCGGAGCCCCCGCCGGAGACGACGATGGAGCCGCTGCGCAGCACCCTCGACCCGGCGGCGGCCGAGTTCCGCGCGAACCTGGCGCGGATGGACGCGCTCGAGTCCGACCTGCGGGCGAAGCTGGAGAAGGCCGCCCGCGGCGGGCCGCCGCGCGCGGTCGAGAAGCACCGCGAACGCGGCAAGGCCCTTCCGCGCGAGCGCATCGCGCGCCTGCTCGATCCCGGCTCGCCGTTCCTCGAACTGTCGCCGCTCGCGGCGAACGGCATGTACGACGACGAGGTGCCGTCGGCGGGAGTGATCACCGGCCTCGGGCGGATCCACGGGCGCACGTTCGTGCTCGTCGCCAACGACGCCACGGTGAAAGGCGGGACTTACTACCCCCTGACCGTGAAAAAGCACGTGCGGGCGCAGGAGGTCGCGCTGCAGAACGGTCTGCCGTGCGTCTACCTCGTCGACTCGGGCGGCGCGTTCCTGCCGCTTCAGGCGGAGGTCTTCCCCGACCGCGAGCACTTCGGCCGGATCTTCTACAACCAGGCGCGGCTCTCGGCAGCGGGTCTGCCCCAGCTCGCGCTGGTGCTCGGTTCGTGCACCGCCGGCGGCGCCTACGTCCCCGCGATGTCCGACGAGTCGGTCATCGTGCGGCGGAACGGCACGATCTTCCTCGGCGGGCCGCCGCTGGTGAAGGCCGCGACCGGCGAAGAGGTGTCGGCGGAGGACCTCGGCGGCGCCGACGTCCATTGCCGGAAGTCGGGCGTGACCGACCACTTCGCCGAAGACGAGGACGATGCGCTCCGCATCGGCCGCGATCTCTGCGAGAACCTCGGGCCGCCGCGCGCGGGCCGGGCGCCGTCGCATCCGTCCGAAGAGCCGCTGTACGACCCGGCCGAACTGGGCGGCGTGATCCCCGCGTCGACCCGCACGCCCTACGACGTGCGCGAGGTGATCGCGCGCCTCGTCGACGGCTCCCGATTCCACGAGTTCAAGCGGCTGTACGGGACGACGCTCGTGACCGGCTTCGCGCGGCTCTACGGCTACGAGATCGGGGTCGTCGCGAACAACGGCATCCTCTTCGGCGAGTCGTCGCTGAAGGGCGCGCACTTCATCGAACTGTGCGCGCAGCGCCGCATCCCGCTCCTGTTCCTGCAGAACATCACCGGTTTCATGGTGGGGCGGCAGTACGAAAACGGCGGCATCGCGCGCGACGGCGCGAAGCTGGTGCAGGCGGTCGCCGGTTTCGCCGGGCCGAAGCTGACGGTGATCCTCGGCGGCAGCTTCGGCGCCGGCAACTACGGCATGTGCGGCCGCGCCTACGACCCGCGCTTCCTGTTCATGTGGCCGAACGCCCGCATTTCGGTGATGGGCGGCGAGCAGGCGGCGTCGGTGCTGGCGCAGGTGAAGGAGGAGCAGCTCCGCGCGGAGGGCAAGACGCTCGCGCCGGAGCAGGTCGCAGCGATCAAGGCGCCGATCCTCGAGAAGTACGAGGCCGAAGGGAACCCGTATTACTCGACCGCGCGGCTCTGGGACGACGGCGTCCTCGCGCCGCGGGACACGCGCCGCACGCTGGGCCTCGCGCTCGCCGCCGCGCTCGAGAGCCCGTTCCCCGAATCGCGATTCCCCGTCTTCCGGATGTGACCGTGCCGCCGACCACGCTGAAGTTCCTGAAGGCGAACGGCGTCGCGCGCATCGTCCTCGCGCGGCCCGAAGTGCGGAACGCGTTCGACGAGGCGACCATCGCCGAGCTGACCGACGCGTTCCGCGCGGCCGCCGCCGATGCGTCGCTCCGCGCCGTGGTCCTGTCCGGCGACGGGCCGACCTTCTGCGCCGGCGCCGACGCACGCTGGATGAAGCGGGCGGGGGAGCTGGACGAAGCGGCGTCGCGCGCCGACGCGCGGAAGCTCGCCGCGCTCTTCGAAGCGTTCGACGCCGTCCCCTGCACGACCTTCGTGCTCGCGCGCGGCGCGGCGCTCGGGGGCGGCGCGGGGCTCGCCGCCGCGGCCGACGTCGTGATCGCCGAAGAGGGGTGCCGCTTCGGGTTCACCGAGGTGCGGCTCGGCATCATCCCGGCCGTGATCTCGTCGTTCGCGATCCGCGCGATCGGCCCGCGGGCCGCGCGCCGCTACTTCGCCACCGGCGAGCTGTTCGACGCCGCGCGGGCGAAGGAGCTGGGACTCGTTTCCGAAGTCGTGCCGGCCGGCGCCGCCGACGCCCGCATCGACGCGATCCTCGCGCAGCTCCTCGCCGTCGGGCCGCAGGCTTCGCGCGAGGCGAAGAAACTGGTGGGCGAGGTCGCGACGCGCGGATACCCGGAGGTGCTGGATTTCTGCGCCGGGCGCATCGCGGCGATCCGCCGGACCGCCGAGGCGCAGGAGGGTCTCGCGGCGTTTCTCGAGAAGCGCGAGCCGTCGTGGAAGGACGGCGCCTGATGTTCCGCCGCCTGCTGGTCGCCAACCGCGGCGAAATCGCGCGGCGCGTCCTCCGCGCGGCGCGCGCGCTCGGGGTTGAGACGGTCGCCGTCTACAGCGAGGCCGACCGCGGAGCGCCTTTCACGCAGGAGGCCGACGTCGCGGTCGCGATCGGTCCGGCCGAGGCCCGGAAGAGCTACCTCGACGGTGCGAAGATCCTCGACGTCGCGCGGAGGACGGGCGCCGAAGCGATCCACCCCGGATACGGGTTCCTGTCGGAGAACGCCGCGTTCGCGCGCGCCTGCGAGGCGGCGGGCGTCGTCTTCGTCGGCCCGCCGGCGTCGGCGATCGAAGCGATCGGCGACAAGGCCCGGGCTCGCGCGACCGCGCTCAAGGTCGGCGTGGCGCCGGTACCGGGTCACGAGGGCGCCGACGACGACGCCTCGCTCCTGCGCGCGTCGCAGGCGATCGGGTTCCCGCTGCTGGTCAAGGCGGCCGCGGGCGGCGGCGGGAAGGGCATGAAGCGGGTCGACCGCGCGGAGGATCTCGCGGACGCGATCGCGTCGGCCCGGCGCGAAGCGCTGGCGTCGTTCGGCGACGGCGCGTTGATCCTCGAACGCTTCGTCGCCGGCGCGCGCCACGTCGAAATCCAGGTGCTTGGGGACGCGCAGGGTCGGATCGTCGGCCTGCTCGAGCGCGAGTGCACGCTGCAGCGGCGCCACCAGAAGATCATCGAGGAGTGCCCGTCCCCCGTGCTCACGCCGGCGCTGCGCGCGCGCATGATCGACGCGGCCGTGCGGCTGGCGAAGGCCGTCGGCTACCGGAACGCCGGCACGCTGGAGTTCCTGCTCGCCGATGACGGCGCGTTCTACTTCCTCGAAATGAATACGCGGCTCCAGGTAGAGCACCCGGTGACCGAGCTGGTCGCGGGGATCGACCTCGTCGAGTGGCAGCTTCGGATCGCCGCGGGCGAGCCGCTGAGCATCAGGCAGGAGGACGTCGCGCCGCGCGGCGCCGCGATCGAAGCCCGCGTTTATGCGGAAGATCCCGAGCTGGGGTTCCTGCCGCAGCCGGGGCCGGTCCTGCTCGCGGCGTGGCCCGAAGCTCCGGGCGTGCGGGTCGACGCCGGCGTCGAGACCGGCCGGACGGTCACGGCCGACTATGATCCGATGCTGGCCAAGATCGTCGCCTGGGGCGCGACGCGCGACGAGGCGCGTCGCAAGCTCGTCGCAGCGCTCCGCGACACGGCGGTCCTCGGCGTCCGCCACAACGTTCCGTTCCTCGTGGAGCTGCTCGAACGACCGGAGTTCGCCGACGCGGCGTTCGACGTGCACTGGATCGACCGGATGATGAAAACGCGCGCACGCCCGTCCGACGCCGCGCCGCCCGAGGCGTGGCTCCTCGCCGCGGCCGCGGCGGCCGACGCGGGGCTCGCCGCCGGCGGCGCGTCGGCCGGACCGGCGCGCCTTCCGTCGCCCTGGGACGCCTGCGACGGCTTCGCCCTCGTGAAAGGCGACCCGCGATGAAGCGCTTCGACGCACGCCTCCGCGTCGGCGACGCCGAGCGCCGCACGACGGTGACGCCCGTCGCCGACGGCGCCGACGTCGCGTTCGACGGCGGGGCGCCCGAGCGGGTGACGGTCGAGCGCGACGCGCAGGGACGCCTCGTGCTCCGACTCGGGGAGCGCACGGTGCGCGGCGCCGCGGTGCGCGACGGTTCGAAGATCCGCGTCGCGTTCGACGGCCGCCTCTGGACCTTCGAGACGGTGGCGGCGGGACGGCGCGCCGGCGCGGCCGGCGGGCTCGGCGAGATCCGCGCGCCGATGGTCGGCAAGGTCGTCCAGGTGTCGGCGGCGGCGGGCGACGTCGTCGCCGCGGGCGCGCCGCTCCTGGTCCTCGAGGCGATGAAGATGGAGC
>DASPNK010000417.1:0-2656 GCA_035626575.1 Planctomycetota bacterium
GCGCGGCCTCGTCGAAGCGGGTCAGATGTACCTGTCGATGGGCGCGGCGCTGAAGGCGACCCGCTTCTTCCAGACCGCGATCGACAAGGGTTTCGCCACGGCCACGGCTTACGTCGGCCTCGGCCGGGCGCATCTCCTGAAGCAGAAGCAGGAGGAGGCGGTCGCCGCCTTCACCAAGGCGGTCGAGAAGGATCCGTTGAACGGCGAGCTGTGGTTCGAACTCGCTCAGGCGCGTACGGGCCCCACGCAGGACGACCCCGAAGCGGTGCGACTGTGTCGGCTCGCGCTCGAGCTGGATCCCGACAACGCCTGGCTCATGACGCGCATCGCCATGAACGAAGAGCTCTGGAAGCAGGTGCAGGAGCCCGCCAAGCCCGGCGAAGCCGCCGACGGCTCCTGATCCGGCGCGGCGCGAGGAGCGCGGGACTTCGACGTGGGCAGAAGGGTCGCCGCGCGTCGAACGAAGGAAGGGCGCAAGACTCGCCGAGGCCCGCCGGAAGCAGGTTCGTCACGCGCTTCGCGTGCGGCGAACCGGCGCTCCTTCGCGCGCGGCCGAAGCACGCGTGCGACGGCGATTCGGACGCCGTGAGGAGCGCGGTATCGCCGCACGCGCGACGCGCGGCGGCCGCGCGTCCGGTCAGCGGTCGGAGTGGTCGAGGACCACCGACACGACCGCGCCGAGGTTGCGGTCGAGCGGACGGAGGCCGAAGAGCTCGAGCCTGAGCCAATCCTCGACGCTCGCCGGAATCGCGACCGTGCCTTCGCCGACGTCGGGGGACGCGAGACCGTCGACGCGACCGGCCGCCTGCTGCGCTCGCGCCAACGCCTCCCAAGCCGGTCGCCACAGCGCCCAACCGTCGACGGCCTGCTCCCACCTCCGGACGCGCTCCGCCGGGTCCGTCGCGCATTCGGCGAGCGTCGCCCAAGGGAGCGCGCGGTGAAGCTCCTGGGGCCACGCGGCGCTGCCGCACCAGCGGGCCGCGACGGCCTCCGCCTCCGCGGCGCGCCCGCAGTCGGCGTAGAGCCGGGCGAGGCGGTGCTGCAGACGCGGCCACGCCCGATGCGACTCGGGAATCGCGGCGGCGATCGCTTCGAGCTCGGCGCGGCCGGCGATCGGATCGCCCGACTCGCAGGACACGTGCGCGCGCAGCAACGCCGCGCCCAGCGCTTCCGGGCGCGCGGCGACCACGGCGTCGAGGCGCGTCCGGGCCGCGGCGAGGGCGCCGTCGACGACGTCCAGCGCGGCGAGGATGTATGCGGCCGCGGGCCGCACGTCGTCGTCCGTCGCCGCCGATTCGGCGGACGCGCGAGCGAGCGAACGCGCCGGCTCGCGCCCCTCCTTCGAGGCGAGGGGGACGACGCTCCATGCGAGCCCGGCCAGGACGACGTGGTCCACGGCGTCCCGCGCATCGGCGCCCTCTCGCGCGGCGGCGACGAGCTCCGCGGCGTCGCGCGGTCGGCCGCGCGGCGTCGGGATCTCCAGCTCGCGGTCGCCCTTTTCCTCGCGGATGTTGTCGTTCCTCAGGACGACGCCGGGCGCCGCCGCTTCGCGCAGCAACGCCTCGACGTGGTCGCGCAGCAGCCGCGCGCCGAAACTCTCGTCCGCCCGCGGCGCGCCGAGGGCGCCCGCCGCCTCTTCATACCGCCCCGCCGCATAACGCAGCCACGCCGCGAGCAGCCGCCGCCGCGGCGACTGCTCGGCGCCCGCGAGGTGCGCGACCGCGTCTTCGGGGACGCCGACGCCGTCGAGCAGCGCGTCGGGCGGCATCCAGGCGAACGGCGCGAGCCGCGCCTCCGCCGCGCGCGCGTCGATCTCGAAGCGCGCCGCGCGCCAGCCGAACGGCGCCGCGACCGCGGCCGCCGCCAGAAGCGCCGCCGCGGCCAACCGCCCCCGCCGCCGCGCCTGCGCCCGCACGAAGCGCACCCAGGGTCGCGCGCGCGCGAGCGTGACGCGGTCCGGCGCCTCCCCCCGCGCGACGCGCTCGAGGTCGTCGGCGAAGGCGTCCATGTCGGGGTAGCGGCGGCGCGGGTCGACGTCGATCGCCCGCAGGATGACGGCCTCCGCGTCGTGGGAGAGCGACGGTTTCGCGGCGCGCGGCGCCGTCGGGCCGCTCCGCCGGATGCGCTCGTACAACTCGCCGCGTCCGACGCCTTCGAAGGCGTCCTTTTCGGTCGCAAGCTCGTAGAGGACGAGTCCCAGGCCGTACACGTCGACCGACGGGCCGCCCGCGGCGTTGCCGTCGGCGACCACTTCGGGCGCGAGGTAGCGCGGCGTCCCGAGACGCGCGTCGTCCTGCTCCGTCAGCTCCGGAAGGCCGCCGACCTGCGCGATGCCGAAGTCGATGATCATCGGTTCGCCGACGTGGTCGAGCATGATGTTGGACGGCTTGACGTCGCGGTGGACGACGCGGGCTCGGTGCACCGCGGCGAACGTCCGTGCGAGCCGCGCGACGAGGCGGAACCGGTCCCGGAGGTCGTGCAGCCGCGCGTTCGGGTCGGAGAGCGACGCGCGGACGTCGCGGAGCGTGCGCCCCTCGATCCACTTCATCGCGATCCAGTGGCGCCCGCGGTCGACCCCCGCATCGAGGACCGGAGCGACGCCCACCAGATTCAGCCCGGCGAGGGTCTCCGCCTCGCGGCGGAAGCGCTCGAGATC
>DASPNK010000418.1:0-7212 GCA_035626575.1 Planctomycetota bacterium
CGGCCGCGTCCTCGCTTCGCTCGGCACGGCGGTCCGCGGTCCTCGCCGGGCACGACACAGGTTCCTCTCACAGCCTGCCGCAGCTCGGGCCGTCGCGCGCGCCGCCTGGAACGCGGATGCTCGCGTACGGCGCCGCGGGAAAAGGACCGCGGAGGCCCGCGCGCGGCGCGCAGCGACGCGACGGCCCCGCATCGTCGGTCGGGACTTCGACGCCGCCGATCCGGACGCATCGTGCGGCGACGTTCCGTCTCCGCCGCCGATCGGCGATGCGGCCGCGTCCTCGCTTCGCTCGGCACGGCGGTCCGCGGTCCTCGCCGGGCACGACACAGGTTCCACTCACAGCCTGCCGCCGCTCAGGCCGTCGCGCGCGCCGCATGGAACGCGGATGCTCGCGTTCGGCGCCGCGGGAAAAGGACCGCGGAGGCCCGCGCGCGGCGCGCTGCGACGCGACGGCCCCGCATCGTGAATCGGTTGGTCGACGCCGCCGATCCGGACGCGTCGTGCGGCGCCGTTCCGTCTCCGCCGCCGATCGGCGATGCGGCCGCGTCCTCGCTTCGCTCGGCACGGCGGTCCGCGGTCCTCGCCGGGCACGCTGCGGAGTTCCCCACCCGCGGCGCCCCAAGGCACCGCGAAGGCGTGCGCGCGGCGCTGCGCCGACCCCGCGTCACTTTCCTTTCGGCGCCCTCCGGCTCGCCGCCTGCTCGGGCCTGCCGAGGCCGTCGTACGCCTCGGCGAGGTACGACGGGATCTTCATCGCGACGCCGCGCGCTCGGCCGCGCATCCCGCGCACCTTCTCGTTCAGCCCGCGCTCCGCCGCGAGGAGCAGCGGCTCCGCGTCGGCGAATCGTCCCTGCCTGACCAGCGCGAGCCCCAGCAGCGCATCGGCGTACGCACGGCGCCAACCCGGGGCGGGCTGCGCGTCGAAGATCGTCGCGCCTTCGCGCGCCGCGCGCTCGGCGTCGGCCGGCAGTCGCGAGTCCAGCAACTCATACGCCAGCTCGAGCAGCGCGTAGCCGTAAGGCCCCGACGTCGCCCCCGCGCGTTCGGCCACGCTCTGCGTCCAGCGCCGCCGCAGGGCGAGCGCCTCCTCGTTCCGCCCGGCCGCAAGCAGCCGGTCGGTCGCGTTGAACACGATCGTTTCGCCGTGCTCATGGCGGAACCCGCCCTTGGCGACGCGCTCCGCCGCGTCCAGCTGGACCTCCAGGGCGCGCTCCGTCCGCCCCGCGACGCCCAGCGCGTCGGCGAAGTTATTCAGCGCCCGGAGCGTCTCGGGGTGATCCTCCCCCAGCGTGCGCCGCATGCGCGCGGTCGTGTCGTCGTAAAGCTCGACGGCGCGATCCGCGCGACCGGCCGCGCTCAACGCCGAGCCGAGCATCGCCTTCCCGTCCAGCGTCCGCGCGTCGTCCGGGCCGTGCGCGGACTCGAGGCGCCTCGCCCACGCCTCGCAGAGCTTGACGGCGTCGTCGGCGCGACCCACGGCTCGATACGCCTGCGACAAGCCGTCGCGGCAGGCGCGGGTGTGGGGGTGTTCCGCTCCGACGGTCGCCTCCATCCTCGGAAGCGCCGTCTCGGCGACCGTGATCGCCTCCGCGTACCGACCGAGCGCACGGTACGTCGTGGCGAGGTTGGTCGCGGTCGTCAGCGTCGTCGGATGGTCCGCGCCGAGGCGGCCGCGCGCGCGCGCCAGCGCGTCCTCCAGCAGCTTCGGATCGGGCCGCCCCATCCGCAGCCGCACCATCGCGAGGTTGTTCATGGACTCCAGCGTCTGCGGGTGATCGCGGCCGCGGAGCGCTTCCACCCTCGGCAGCAACGACTCCTCGATCTCCGACGACTTGCGCAACTCGCCTTTCTTCTCGTAGCCGTGGGAGAGGTAAGTCAGATACTTCAGGGTGACCGGCGAGTCGGCGCCGAGCGTCGCCGGCGCCGCCTCGGCCACGTCTTCGAAGATGGACAACGCCTCGTCGTCCTTCCCCGCCCTGGTCAACGCGAGGCCGAGGTTGCCGAGGCAGGCCAGCGTGAGCGCGTCGGCGTCGCCGAAGGCGGCGCGCGCGCGTTCGGACGCCTCGCGCTGCGCGGCGACCGCTGCGTCGAGGCGTCCCGTCTCCGCGTACCCGCATCCGAGCACGGTCAGGCCGTCGGCGAAGGCGCGCGCGTCGACCGCAGGGTCGGCGCGCAACGTCGACATCGCCTTCTCGAGGATCGGCACGGCCGCACTCGCGTCGCCAAGTCGCATCAGCGACGAGCCCAGGGTGAGCTGCAGCTTCGCGACGTCGGCCGGGTCGCCGACGGCGCCGCCTTCCAGCTCGCGCAGGGCGACGTCGAGGTTGCCGCGCAGCGCGGCGCGCAGATCCGCCGCCGTGCGGTACTCCCGCGTCGGGTCGAGCCCGAGGAAGACCGATCCGAGGATCTCGTTCCCCTTGCGCGCGTAGGCGAGGCTCGCCTCCGCCTGTTCGCGGCGCTTCCGCGCCTCGACGCCCGCCGCCTTCTCGGCGACCAGCGACGCGTCGGCGCGCTCGCGCGCGTCCGCCACCTGCAAGAGCAGCGTCGCCGTGACCGCGAGCCCGACGGAGAGCGCGAGGAACGTCGCGGCCGACAGCGCGGCGACGGCCGGGTTGCGCCGCGCCCATCGCGACAGCTTCGTCCACGCGCCGGGCGCCCGCGCGAGGACCGGCGCGCGGAGGCGGACGTTGCGGAGGTCCTCGGCGAAGTCGAGCAGCGACTGGTAGCGGCGGTCGAGATCTTTGTCGAGCGCGGTCTGGATGACGACGTCGAGGTCGGTCGAAACCTCCGGGTTGAGCTTCGCGGCGGGCGTCGGATCTTTCGTGAGGATCGCCTGGTAGAGGCGCTCGCGGGTCGGCCCTTCGAAGGGCCTTCGCAGCGTGACCGCTTCGTAGAGACAGACGCCGAGCGACCAGACGTCGGTGCGCCGGTCGAGCCGGATGAGGCGCCGCGACAACTGCTCCGGCGACATGTACGCGGGCGTCCCCAGCAGGTCGCCGGTGCGCGTGAGCGTCTCGATGGACGGGTCGTCCTGATGCGCGAGGCCGAAGTCGAGGATCACCGGCTCCCCCGCGGCCGTGATCATGATGTTCGCCGGCTTGAGGTCGCGGTGCACCACGCCCGACTCGTGCGCGGCGTGGACCGCGCGCGCCGCCTTCTCGAACAGCGCGACGGCCTCGAGCACCGCGTCGCGATCCGGCAGGACGGCCCGGTCGTCCTGCGACGCGTCCTCCGCCGCGGTGCTGAAGTCGACGTTCCACGTGCTCGGCTCGGCGACCGTGCTCCGCTTCGAGATCCGCCGTGCGAGCGTCTCGCCGTCGACGAACTCCATCGCGATGTAGGGCGGCTGCGCGTCGACCGCCGCCTCCACGAGCCGGCAGATCCCCGGATGCCGCATCGCCGCGGCCGCCTGCGCCTCCCGCCGGAATCGCTCCAGCGTCCGCCCGTGCTGCGACGCGAGCCCGTCGAGCACCTTCAGCGCCACCCTCTCGCCGTCGCTCGCGCGCTCCGCGAGGTACACGACGCCCTGCCCGCCGCGGCCGAGCTCGCGGAGGACCCGGTAACCGCCGATCCGTCGCCACGCGTCGGCGCCGTCGCCCGACGCACCGTCACCCTCGTCGCGTCGCGCCTCGCCGGTCATGTCCGGAACTCTACATGGCGCGGCCTAAGCGCTTATGAAAGGTGCACGACGGATCGGCGGGCGGCCGGCGAGCCGCAGGGCGACCGACCGACGCCGCGTCGGTCCGCGCCTTAACGCCGGCACATCGCCGCCGCGGCGGCCTCGGCGACGGCCCGGCAGACCTGGGCGTCGGCGGCGCGGACCGCGACGCGCGTCCCGTTCGGCTTGACGTCGATCCACGTGTACGACGACGGCCGGCGCGCCCGGTAGACGGCGACGACATCGACCGAGGCGTACGAGCGCGGCGCCGGCCTCGACGCACCCTCGCCCGTCACCTCGACCAACGTCAGCGTGAGCTGGTAGCGGCGGCCGACCACGAAACCCTCCATCGCGCCCGGCACAGCTTCTTCCGCCGTCCACACCGAGCGAGTGCGCATCGACCGGCGCTCGACGCCGTCGGTCTCGGAGTGCGCCGGCTTGTCGTGCGTGCGGCCTTCGGCGGCGAGGCGCGTGGCGTCCTGCAACGTGACGAGAGCGACGCGCCAGACGTCGTCGAGCTGAGGCCGGCCACCCGAGTCCACGAACTTCGGCGCCAGCTCGTGTGCGGCGACGATCGACGAGAACCCGCGTTGCGCGGGCCGCGCCGTCTCTTCGGTGCGGACGAAGCCGGCGTCGACGACCACGTCCGCGAGCAGTCTCGCGAGCTCGCGCTCTCCGAGGGGCGCCGCGCCGACGTCGGAGTAGACGCGGAGCGTCGGCTTGCCGTCGTCGAACCGCAGCTGCGCGTCGCGATCGGCCACGTCTTTGAGATAGGCCTCGACGAACGACGCCGCGTACGCGCGCTCCATCTCGGTACGGGCCGCGCCGAGATCGACGCGGTCGCGCGCCTGCCACTTCGCGAGGAAGGCCGGTCGCGTCGCGGCGGCTTCGACGGCGCGCGACGACGGGCGATCGCCGTCGGCGCCCCGCTTGAGTCGAAGCTCGGAGACGACGGGTCCGGGCGTCGGCAGCAGCAGCCGGGCCGACAGCGTTTCCGACGTCGCGTCGAGCCCCTGCAACCTGAAGGCGACGGCGTTCGAGGCGCTCAGGATCATCTCGAAGCGACCGCGGTCGTCGAGCACGAGATCGAACTCCCCGTGAAGCGGCCCTTCGTCGAAGCCGTCGCAGCGGAAGGCGCCCGACGGCTCGAGACGCAACGCGACCGGCGACGTCCACACGCTTTCGCCGGCGCGGGTCTCCAGCACGCCGCGCCAGTCGCCCGTCAGGACGCGGAGAGCCGCGTCGCGCGGCGTCTGCGCTCCGACGATCGCGGCGCCCAGGAGCAGCCACCACGCCGCGACGTTCCGCACCGAGATCGGTTCACGCGGCTCCGGCATCGGCCTTCTGCGGGCGGGAGTCGTCGTGCGCGCCGCCGCGCGTCAGCCAGATCACGGGCGCCAGCGACATCGGGCTGAGCAACGTGGCGACCTTGACCACCGCCGCCAGCCGCTCCTCGATGGAACGGCCTTGTGGGATTTCCAGCGCCTCTTCGACGGCGGGGAATTCGGACAGGTACAGCGCGGCGAACTCGAACCAGACGAGCAACGCGACGCTCAGCATCGTGATCAGACGGGCGGCGCGTGCCGGATTCGTCGGAACCTCGCGGGGCGTCGAGGGCGAGCCGCGCGCGGCGCGCTGCTCCGCGCGGCTGTTGAACCAGATGGCCCCGAAGCACGCGACGGTCGGGATCCACGACGGCGCGGCGACGAGGAAGAGGTCGGCGGCCTGGTCGTGGAAGAAGACGCCCGGCCGCAGCGCCGGCGCCGCGAGGATCGCGAGCGCGGTCGCGATCAGCCCGCCGAACCAGATCAGGAAGACCTGGAAGCGAAGCCGCTCGACCGCCGACGCCCCGGCGCTCATCGGTCCTTGCACGCTTCGCAGGGGACGCGGACGCCGCCCAGGCCCTTGCACGGCTCGCAGGGGGACGGGCTCGCGCCTTCCCCGCCGCAGGCGACGCAGGCCCCGCGGACGGTCTTCGTGCCGTTGCAACCGGCGCAGGTCGTCGCATGGCGACCCTTGCCGTCGCAGGCGCGGCAGGAAACCGCGCGCTTGCCCTGACCACCGCAGGGAGCGCACGGTCGTCGGCCGCCGGCGCCGTTGCAGGTCATGCACACGATGCGCGGCGGACAGGGCACCGTCCCCTTCCCGCTGCAGAGTCCGCAATAGTGCTGCCCGGTCGGGAAACAAGCCATGCAGCCGCCGGAGGGGCACCACACGCGCCCGTGGCCGAAACAGCCGAAGCACATGGACGTGCCGGCGCCCCCGCAGAGAAGGCAGGTGAAACCGCCTTCGCCGCCGCACGCCGCGCAGTTCGCGCCGACGCCGCCCGATCCGCGGCACGCGACGCACGTCTCCTCCGACTTGCCCGCGCCGCCGCACGCCTTGCAGGCGCCGGTCACGGTTCCTTTGGAGCAATCGGGGCAGGCGCGCGTCCCGCGCCCGCCGCCGTCGCACGCCGTGCACGGCTTCCGGACGCGGCCTGCGCCGCCGCACGCCGCGCAGGCCCGCGTCGTCAGCTTCATGCCGGAGCAGGAGGCGCACAGCGTCGCCGCGGCGCGCGACTCCGGGCGGCGGTTTTCTTCGGCGTCCATCCAACCCGAGAGGAACGCCTCGCGCCGCGTTCCCTTCGACGGGTAACCCGAGTGCGACGGGATCTCCTCGAGCGCCTTCTTGAACGCGTCGAGAGCCTCCGCCTTGGGCACGTTGAGACGGTTGAGCGCGAAGCCCGCGAAGCGGTCGGCGCTGATCTCCTCCTGCTGCGTGGCCCCCGCGCCGCTCAACAGGTGCTGCCCGAACAGGTGGCCGATCTCGTGCGCGAACACGCAATAGGCCGGCCAGTCCTTCGACCCGTCGCCGAGCCGCGAGAGGAACTCCTCGCTGTAGTGCAATTCCGGGCGCCCGCGGATCAGCACGACGCGGGCGGTGCCGACGTCGGACACCCGCAGGATGCAGTTGATCTCGGGGAACCCGAAGCGCGCCGTCAGGTTCCCGAAGATCGCGACCGCCTGGCGGTTCGCCGGCAGCGTCACCACGTCGCCGGCGTCGTCTTCGACCCGCGGCGCGAAGCCGCGGCATTGCCCGCCGACGTCCGCCCGGTCGACGATGCGGATCGTCTTGTCCAGCGACGCTTCGCGCGCCTCCTCGCTCGTGACGGCCCGACGCGATTCGGCCCTGTGCGGCCGGGTGTCCTGACCGATCGCCGCCCCCGCGATCGCCGCCAAGGCCCAGCCCACGATCCGCCTTCGACCGTTCATGGCTCTCCTTTGCGCGGCCCGCCGCCGTGTCCGAACGCGCGGTGCGCGGGTCCTCGTCTCTCCGTCCAAGCGCGGACGGCGGCGCGCGGGTGGCGCCGAAGGCTCGCGCGGACGCTTTTTTCCGAGGCGGCCGACGTGAACGATCGGGCGCGGGAGCGGCCCGGCCGACCGCAGCGGAGGGTCAGGTTCTCGGGCGCAGCGTGGTGCCACGGCATCCTCGTGCACTTGATCGAGAGTTTGCCGATACGCGTCGATTCTCCGACTTAGACCGTCGCCGCCTGCTTCAAGGACAACAAATTC
>DASPNK010000419.1:0-7126 GCA_035626575.1 Planctomycetota bacterium
CAGCTCGAGGAGCCCGGGCTCCTGCATCATCTCGAGAGGCGGCGGCGCGGGGCGCTCGCGGAAACCCGCGGGCCCTTGACGTTGAAAGTCGCCTCCGCGGTCCCAGCCGCCGTGACGCGGCGGCGCTTCGCCGACGTCGCCGAATCCGCCGTGACGCGCGCCCGAACCGTCGGCCTGCGCGGCGCCCTCGGCGAACGCGCCGCCCTCGCCGCCCTCGCCGGCGTCTTCGAACGGCAACGACTGCGTCGGATCGTCGTTCACCCAGCCGCCCTCCTGAGGCGGCGCTCCTTCCACGCCCGGCGGCGCCCAACCGCCCGAATCCCCTCCGCCCATCATGCCCGGCGGCCCGTGCCTGCGGCCGCCGCGGCGACGGCGACCGCGGCGTGCGCCGCCGCCTCCGCCTCCGCCTCCGCCGCCCCCGCCGCCTCCCTGGCCCTGCCCGCCGCTTCGTCCTCTGCGTTGACGTCCCGACATTCCGCCGGTCTCCTGCCTGGATGCGTCCCCCCGGCGCCGCCGTCCTGTCGACGGCGGACGGTCATGACGACCGACCGTGGAAACGCACGTTCCCCGAGAGAGCCAAACCGATCCGAAGCACGCTCGGTCGATGGACCGACGAAACACGGAGCGCCGGGAAATCCGAGGCGCGGGGATCCGAGAGTTGCGGGGCGACGGCGTCCGTCGCGACCTCGGCAACACAGGTCCCGCCGCAAGTTCGCGACGGGATGAGCGGCTCTCGCTCGTGTCGCGCGGCGCCAGCGGCCGCATCGACGTGCACGGGTATACACGTCGGCGCGAGCCGCCGCAACCCCCGCGGCGGGAATCCGCGCAAATCGCGGAGGCGCGGCGGACCGCGCCGGAACCGCGCGCCTACTTCCTGTAATCGAGCGGGATGATCTTCTTATAGGACTCGTTTTCGATCACGACCTTGGCCTCCTTCATGCGGTCGGAGACCTGTTGCGCCCAGCCCGCCTGATCCTCGTGCTGACGCGCCTCGTCGTAGGCGAACAGAAGGTGCGACACGCGTCTCCGATCCATCTGCGCGCTCGCGCCGTCGACCGCTTCGACGATCTTGAGCAGATGGCACCCGAAGCGCGTCCACACCGGCCCGACGACCTGTCCGGGCTTGCCGGAGAACGCCGCTTCGGCGAGCAGGAGGTCGTACTCCAGCCGGCCGAGGGCGCCGATCTCCCCTCCCCGCGCCTTCGAACGCCGGCAGTCGGAACGCTCGACGGCCAGCTTGCCGAAGTCCTCGCCCGCGTCCAGCGCCGCGCGCGCGTCGGCGGCCCGCCGCGCCAGCTTCTCGATCAGCGCCGGCGCGTCGCCGTCGCCGCGCCGCGCGCCCGCCGCGTACATCGCCGCCGCCGGGAGCACGGTCTGCAGGACGACCTGCGCCTTCGCATCGTAGGCGGAGAGGCCCGGGGCGGCGGCCCGGAGGTGAGCGACGAGACGCTGGACGGTCTTCTCCGGAACCGGCACGGCGCCGGCGCGGAACGCGACGGGACCGTCGTCGGGGAAACACGGGGGCGCGTCGGCCTGGATCGAGGGCGTCTGCGCACCCGGGGCCGGGTCGCCGTTCGCGCCGCCGCCGCACCCGAGTCCGACGACGGCCAAAAGCGCCGTCGCGATCCGCTTCACCGAAGCGACGCCGAGGTTGCGCACGCGATGCTCCTGACTTGACCGAAGGTTCGGGCAAGGTATACCAACCGCGCGCACCTCCGCGCGCGGCGCGGACCCCGCGCCCTCTCAGCTCTCCGCGCACCGCCTGTCTTCGGTGCGGTTCCTCGGAGCCCTTCCTTCATGACGGATTCAAGCCAGGTCCCCGCCGGGACGGAGCACCAGAGCCTCTACAAGATGGCTCAGGCGCAGTTCGAGCGGGCCGCCGACGTGGTCGAGCTGGAGCAAGGGCTCCGCGAGATCCTGAAGCAGCCCAAGAACGAGATCATCGTCAACTTCCCCGTGAAGATGGACGACGGCTCGTACCGGATGTTCACCGGTTACCGCATCCAGCACTCGAACATCCTCGGCCCGTACAAGGGCGGCATCCGCTACCACCACGACGTCAACCTCGACGAGGTGAAGGCGCTCGCGGCCTGGATGACCTGGAAGACCGCGCTGGCCGGCATCCCCTTCGGCGGCGCCAAGGGCGGCGTGAACGTGCGGCCCGCGCAGCTCTCGAACGACGAGCTGATGCGCCTCACGCGGCGCTTCACCCACGCGCTCGGGACGAACATCGGCCCGGAGTACGACATCCCCGCGCCCGACGTCGGCACGAACGGCCAGACGATGGCGTGGATGATGGACACCTACGTCAACACGGTCGCCATCGTCGATCGGACGCGCGGGCGCGGCGTCGTCACCGGCAAGAGCCTCAACTGCGGCGGCTCGGCCGGGCGCGAGAAGGCGACGGGACAGGGCGTGTGCCTGGTGATCGAAGCGTGGGCGAAGGCCCGCAACCTCGCGGTGAAGGACCTCAAGGTCGCCGTGCAGGGCTTCGGGAACGTCGGCTACTTCACCGCGAAGATCATCTCCGACATGGGCGCCAAGGTCGTGGCGGTGCAGGACCACACCGGCGCGCACCTCAACGGGCGCGGCCTCGACGTCGAAGGGCTGAAGCGCCACAACGCGCAGACCGGCCACCTCAACGGATTCCCCGGCGGCGAAGACGCCTCCCTCGAGGCGTTCTGGTCGGTCGACTGCGACGTCATGGTGCCCGCCGCCATCGAGAACCAGGTCACCGGCAAGACGGCGCCGCTCATCAAGGCGAAGCTGATCGTCGAGGGCGCCAACGGCCCGACCACGCCGGCCGGCGAACGCGAGCTGGCGCGCCGGGGCGTCGAGGTCATCCCCGACATCCTCGCCAACTCCGGCGGCGTGATCGTCTCCTTCTTCGAGTGGCTCCAGAACCGCTCGTCCGAGTACTGGTCGCTGGAAACCGTCGACCAGAAGCTCAAGGACATCATCCTGCGCGCCTACTCGCAGGTCGTGAAGACCGCCGCCGACCGCCGCTGCGACAACCGCACGGCCGCCTACTGCGTCGGCATCAAGCGGATCTCCGACGCCTATAAAGAGCGCGGAATTTTCCCATAGACGTCTGCCGGCGCTTCGCGCCGGCTTCGTTCTTGCGAGCGCTCCCGCTTTTCGAGCGCGCACTTTTGGTGCGCGCGATCATTCAACGCGCCTTCGGCGCGGACGGCGGCCGACGCGGGCGGCGCCTCTGATGCGCGTCGGCGCGTGCGTCGACGCGTCGGTCCCAATCGACAGGACCGCAGCGGCCCGCCCCCGAAGCGAAGCGAAGGGACGGCCCTGCTTCGCGGGTTTCCTGCCCGGCCGAATCTGCGGACTACCGACGAGGCGGACGGCTCCGCGGCGCCGGGCGGTCGGGCACGCTCACGCGACCGCCGACGCATCCGACCGACGTTTGTCGCCTTTGCCGCGAAGCGTCTTCGACGCACGCGCGCGCTCAAGGCGCGCGGCCGATCCACGATCAGCCGCCGGATTTCCGATCGGCGCGAGTCGCCGTCGCCGCGGAGCGGCTTCGAAGCACGCGCGCGCTGAAGGCGCGCGCTTCGATGAGCAGGCGCGCGAAAGCGCGCCCTCGAGAAACGCGCGCGCTTCGGAAAGCAGGCGCTCCGCGCGGAAGTCAGTCGTCGGCGCGCTCCGACCTCTTGCGCTCGGTTTCCTTGAGACGCGTCTTGCGGAGGCGCACGGCGGTCGGCGTGATCTCGACCAGCTCGTCGTCCTCGATGTACTCGAGGGCGGCCTCCACGGTGTAGCGGCGAGGCGGCGGGAGCGTGAGTTTCTCGTCGGCCGAGGTGGTGCGGATGTTCGTGAGCTTCTTGGCGCGGCAGCAGTTGACGACGAGGTCGTTGTCCTTGCAGTGCTCGCCCACGATCATGCCTTCGTAGACCTCTTCGCCGGGGTCGATGAAGAACGTGCCGCGGTCCTTCAGCTTGAACATCGCGTAGGCGTTGGAGGAGCCTGTCTCGAGCGAAATGAGTACGCCCTGCGTGCGGCCCGCCAGCGGCCCCTTGTAGGGCTCGTAGTCCATGAAGGTCGAGTGAAGGATCGCTTCGCCCTGGGTCGCGGTGAGGACCAGGTTGCGGATGCCGATCAGCCCGCGCGACGGACAGTGGAACTCGAGGCTCGCGTGGCCGTCGCGCGATTCCATCGAGACCAGCTCGCCGCGGCGACGCCCGAGGATTTCGATCACTTTGCCCGCGTGGGTGTCCGGCACCTCGCAGGAGACCAGCTCGACGGGCTCGAGGCGCTCGCCGTTCTCCTCCTTGAAGATGACCTTCGGCTTGCCGACGCAAAGCTCGAAGCCTTCGCGCCGCATGTTCTCGATGAGCACGCCGAGATGCAGGACGCCGCGGCCGGACACCTTCAGCACCTCGGGGCGATCGGTGTCTTCGACGCGGAGGGCGACGTTCTTCAGCAGCTCCCGCTGGAGCCGGTCGCGGATCTGCCGGCTGGTGACGTACTTCCCGTCTTTGCCGACGAACGGCCCGTCGTTGACCTGGAAGAACATCGAGATCGTCGGCTCGTCGACGTGCACCGCCGTGAGCGGCTCCTGACGGAGCGGGTCGCAGAAAGTGTCGCCGATGTCGACGTCCGAGACGCCTTCGATCGCGCAGATGTCGCCGGTCTCCACGACGTCCCGCGGCTCTTTCCGCAGGCCCTCGAACGTCGACACGCGCTTGACCGTCGCGTCCACGACCGTGCCGTCGCGCTTCACCAGCTTGAGGCGGGCGCCGGAGCGCAGCGTGCCCCGCGCGACGCGGCCGATGGCGATGCGGCCGGTGTAGTCGCTGTAGTCGAGGCTGGTCACCTGGAGCTGGAGGGGTTCGTCGGGCGTCGCGCGCGGCGGCGGAACGCGGCGGAGGATCGCCTCGAAGAGCGGGATGAGGTTCTGCGGCGGATCGTCGAGGTCTGGCATCGCGTAGCCGCGGCGGCCGGAGGCGAAGAGCACCGGAAAGTCGAGCTGCTCGTCGTCGGCCTTGAGGTCGACCATGAGGTCGAAGACCTCGTCGACCACCTCGCGCGCGCGCTGGTCGGGTCGGTCGATCTTGTTGATGACGACGATCGGCAGCAGGCCGCGCGCCAGCGCCTTCTTCAGGACGAAGCGCGTCTGCGGCATCGGACCTTCGGCGGCGTCGACGAGGAGGATCACTCCGTCGACCATCGACAGCACGCGTTCGACCTCGCCGCCGAAGTCGGCATGACCCGGTGTGTCAACGATGTTGATGTGAGTACCGTTGTAGGTAACGGCGCAGTTCTTCGCGAGGATCGTGATGCCGCGCTCGCGTTCGAGGTCGTTCGAGTCCATGACGCGCTCGACCAGATGCTCGTGCGCGGCGAACGTGCCGGACTGACGCAGCAGCTTGTCGACAAGGGTGGTTTTTCCGTGGTCGACGTGCGCGATGATCGCGATGTTGCGTAAAGCCCTGGTCATAAGCCTGTGTTCTTGCAAAAAAGCCGGCGAGTTTAACAGAGCGGCGCGCTATTTGCTTGTTTTTAGCGCATATTTTCGCGTGCCGGCCGCAGTTCTCACCATCGCGTCTCAACTGGAGAATTTAATGTTCAAACTGTTGATTGCCGCGCTCGTCGGCGCCTTTGCGATAACGAGCAATCTTTTCGCCCAGGACTTTCCGAACAAGCAGGTTGTCATCGTGATCCCGTTCGCCGCGGGTGGGCCGACGGACACGCTGGGCCGGCACCTCGCACAGATCATGTCGAAGTCGCTCAAGCAGCAGGTCCTGATCGACAACACCGTCGGCGCCGGCGGGACGATCGCGGCGGCCAAGGTCGCGCGCGCGAGGCCTGACGGCTACATGGTGCTGCTCCACCACATCGGCATGTCCACCGCGCCGGCGCTGTATCGCAAGCTTCCTTTCAACCCGCTGACGGATTTCGAGTACATCGGGCAGGTCGCGGATGTGCCGATGACCGTCATCGCGCGCAAGGAGCTGCCGCCGGACAACTTTAAGGATTTCATTCCGTACGTGAAGCAGAACAAGGCGAAGCTCAACTACGGCAATGCCGGCCTCGGTGCCGCCTCGCACCTGTGCGGGCTGCTTCTCATGAGCGCGCTCGAGACTGACGTGACAACGGTGCCGTTCAACGGCACGGCGCCGGCGATGACGGCGCTCCTCGGCGGCCAGATCGATTTCATGTGCGACCAGACCACGAACACGACCGGTCAGATCATGTCTGGGGCGGTGAAGGTCTACGGCGTGACTTCGGCGAAACGCGTGCCGTCACTCGCGCAGGTGCCGACGCTCCAGGAGCAGGGACTCAAAAACTTCGAAGTTGTGATCTGGCACGGTCTGTACGCCCCGAAGGGCACGCCGAAGGTGGCGGTCGACCGGCTCAATGCGGCGCTCAGGGCGGCGGTCGCGGACCCGGGCTTCAGGGACGCGCTGGCGAAGCTTGGCTCCGTGCCGGTCCCGGCCGAAAAGGCGACGCCCGCGTCGCTGCAGCAGCATCTGGGTGCGGAGATCAACAAGTGGGGTCCGATTATCCGGAAGGCCGGCGTTTACGCCGACTAGCGTCGGCGTACGCCGGCCTGGCCGGGCGGTGAACGAACAGAGGGGCACCTACGGTTCCCCTCTGTGAACACCTTTAAAGGAACAGAGGGGCACCTACGGTTCCCCTTCTGTGAACACCTTTAAAGGAACAGAGGGGCACCTACGGTTCCCCTCCGTTACCTCCCCCTCCTCGACGTTTCAGCTTGCTCGCGTGCTCGTCGGGGTCCGACTTCGGCCCACTAACCAGGCACGGCGGTGGCCGTCGTCCCTGATCGGGCGATGCGAGGAGTTATCAGGGACCCACACGCTATACGTTGAGGCGCGGGTTCAGAACGTCGCGGAGGTGGTCACCGACCAGGTTGATGGCGACGATCGTCACCAGCAGCGCGACGCCGGGGAAAAAGCTCATCCAGTACTTCCCTGAAAGCAGGTGGGCGTAGCCGTTCGCGATCAGCAGGCCGAGCGATGGTGACGTGATCGGCATGCCGAGGCCCAGAAACGAGAGCGTCGCTTCGAGCGCGATCGCGTGCGCGACCTGCACGGTCGCTACAACGATGAGCGGGGGCAGGCAGTTCGGCAGGATGTGCCGGTAAACGATG
>DASPNK010000420.1:0-6555 GCA_035626575.1 Planctomycetota bacterium
TGATGTTCCAGTCCCGCCCCACGCGAGCGGGCGAGCGCGCGCAATCCGCGGTCGTCGTCAACGACGAGAGGTCAGGCGCACTGCGCCCGCCCCTCTCGCCGTCGCGAACACGGCGGTGCCCGCGTGTCTAGAAATAAAACGCGATGTTGTCCCCCGCGACCGAGATCTCCTGCACCCCCGCGGCTCCGCCCGTCGGGACGGGCGCGGCCGAGAGCGCGGTGAGGAGTTGGGCGACCACCGGCTGCAGCAGCGTGTTCAGCGCCGCCGTCGCGGCGGCCGCCGAGTAGCCCGGCAGATCCGTCTCGACGAGCGTGGTCGACGCCGATGCGATCGGCGTCAGCGTGAACGCCTGCGTCACGGGGTCGATCGAGAGGCCGACGGTCGACGTCGCGGTGAGCGACGCTTCGAATACCGGCGCCGCGTGCGTGCCGAGCTCGGCGTAGAAGGCGACCTTGACGTTCGGCAGGTCCGAAACGCCCTGAGCCGGGCTACCCGCCGCGAGCGTCAGCGACGGCGCCGCGGTGTGGCGCACGCGCACCGTCACCGGCGTCGCCGGCGCGAACGCCTCGAAGCCCGCGTTGGGCAGCGCCGTCGCCAGCGTGCCGGCGTCGAGCGCGACCGCGCCGAGGGCGCCGGTCAGGTCGAGGTTGAGCGTGCCGAGCGTGGTCAGCGTGGCGAAGAGCACGTTCACCGTGTCGTCGTTCATCGAGACCGCGGTCGTGTAGGGCAGCGCCAGCACGGGCGTGGTCGCGCCGAACGTCGGCGTCGCGCCCGGGGTCGTGCGGTAGTGGGTGAGAGTCGGCGTCTCCGTGCCCGTCGCCAGGGGCGTCAACGCCAGGCCGAGGCCCGCGGTGATGCCGGCGGCGTCGTAGCAGAACGACGCGAGCGGAAAGCCCACCGTCAGCGGGACGCCCGAGCCCGAAAGGTCGAACGTCTGCGCGTTGAACGTGGCGAGCAGCGGGTTGACCAGCGGCGGAAGGAGCTGGAGCGAGCTCGCCAGCGCGGTCTCGACGATCGTCTGCAAGCCGGCCTGCAGCGTCCCGAGCTGCGACACGCTCTGCAGCGCGCCCGTCACCGTCAACGCGAAGCCGTTGAGCGTCGCCGTCGAATTCTGCATCTGAACTTCGGCGCCGTTCGGGCCGGTGACGAAAACCATGTCGCCCGAGATCACCGCCGACGTCGCGGTGATGATCGCCTGCTCGGCGTAATTGACGTTGAAGATCTTGCCGGTCACGTTCGACGTGATGACCACGTTGGTAAAGGTCAGCGTCGTCGCGACGCCGCAGTTGGTCCCCGGCGCGAAGTCGAGGTCGACCGTCGGGTCGTAGGTGAACGACTGCGGCTGCACCGTCGCCGAGAAGATCACGAACCCGGGCGGGAAGGGCGCCGTGACGTTCGCCACCGGGATCGGCGGAATCGCCGAGAAGATGGACGAGAAGTCGATCGAGCCGAGAAGCTGCTCGACGAACGGCTCCAGCGGATCGAGGCTCAGGCCGTTGACGCGGAGCGCGGCGGCGGGAAGGGCCGGCGTCGAGATCGCCTGGCCGGCGCCGAGGAGGCGCGTCACCGTCTTCGTCGCTTTCGCGCCGGACGCCGACGTCGCGGTCGCGGACACGAGCGCCGTCTGGCCGACGGGCGCGGGCGTGAGCGACGCGACGGAGAACGACGCGACGCCCGGACCCGCAGGCGTCAGCGCGGCCGGCGCGCCGTTGATCGTGAACGACGACGGCGTCGGGCCCGCGATCGTGCCGGAGACCGCGAAGGTCCCCGACCCGAACGAGCCGTCGACCGGCGACGTGAAGGTCACGTCGTAGACGTCGATCAGGGCGAGGTCGACGAACAGCTCCTGACCCGGGAAGCCGCCGGCGTACGACACGGCGAACTCGTAGGTGCCGGGCGTGGTCGCCGTGAAGACCGGGCGGAACGTATCGGCGTGGTCGAGGACGTAGATAGCGCCGGCGGGCGCCGACGAAACGACCCACGACGGAGTGAGGTTGGGCTGAAGCGGCGTCGTCGCCGAGCCGACGAGCGTGATCGGCTCGCCGACGAGCGTCGCGCCGTCGCCGCCGGCCGACGGCTTGGTGCCGACGAACGTGAACGACAGGCCGTTGGTGACCGAGAAGCCGTCGGGCGCCGACGGGTCGACGAACGCCGCGGCGGTATAGAGCGTGGTCCCTTCGAGCGCCGGGATCGGCGGAAGGTCGAACGTTACGGTCAGCACGCCCGTGGGCGGCAGGGGCGCGCCGCCCATGATTTCGAGCATGAAGGGCGTGACGCCCAGCGGGATGGAGGTCGTGCCGACGACCACCGGGCCGGGCGAGACGTCGAACGCCCAGAGGCCGGGCGCGTTCGGCGGACCGACGAGTTGGAACGTGACCGACTGGCCGAGGTAGACGTTCACGTGGCCGGTCTGGCCGTTCAGCGTGATGGACTGGGCGCCGACGGCCGCGGCGAGGACGGCGGCGGCGAGCGAAGCGGATGCGAGCTTCATGAGGAACGATGCTCCGGGAGGACGGACGGGCGTCCGGAATGCGGCGCGCGGAGGACGACCGCGCGGGCGCCGACGGTCGCCTCGAGCACGGGCGGGCGCAAGGCGGACGCGCGGAGAGTAACCCGCGCCCCGTCGCGAAGTTTCACGGACGTTTCGGCGGGTTTGGAGCGGCGAACCCGGCGGGGCGCGCCGGTTAGCATCCGCCGCCATGCAGCACCCTGGGTCCGCGCCGGAAGAGCTGGCGTACGTCCGCGGTCGCGTCCTGCCGGCGGCGGAGGCCGTCGTGCCGTTCCACGACCGGGGGTTCTTCTTCGCCGAGGCGGCCTACGAGGCCTACGTCGGCCGCGGCGGCCGCATCTTCGCATTCGACGCGCATCAGGCCCGGCTGCGGCGGACGCTCGAAGGCATCCGGATCCCCGAGGTCGACCGCGCCGTCGCGGAGGTCGGCGACGCCGTGCAGGCGTTGCTCGAGCGCTTCGGCCGCGGGGCTTTCCTCCTCTACGTCCAGGTCACCGGGGGCGTCGCGCCCCGCCGCCATGTGCTTGCGGTCGACCCGCCGCCCGCCGTTTACGCCTTCATCCGCGCGCACGACCTCGACGCCCTCGAGCGGGAGCAGGCCCGCGGCTTGAAGGTCCTTTCGCGGCCGGACGTCCGCTGGAAGTTCGCCACCTACAAGACGACGCAGCTCCTGCCCAACGTGCTCGCCAAGAAAGCGGCGCGCGACGCCGGCTGCGACGAGATCCTCTTCGTCGCCGAAGACGGCGCGGTCCTCGAAGGCGGATCCACCAACGTGTTCTGGGTCGAGAAGGGCCGCGTCTTCACGCCCCCCCTGGATCGCAACCTGCTGCCCGGCGTGACGCGCCGCACGCTGCTTGAACGCGGCGGCCTCGAGACGACCGCGGCCGCCGCCCCGCTCTCCCGCGTGCGCGCCGCCGACGAGATCTTCCTCACCGGCACGAGCCTCGACGCGGCGTCGGTCACCCACGTCGACGGCGCGCCCGTCGGCGACGGCCGCCCCGGACCGACCGCGCGCCGCGCGGCCCGCATTCTCCGGGACCTGTTCGACGCCGAGTGTCCGGCCTGATCGCCTTCGGGGCGCGAACGGCCGCAAGGCGCCCATGAACGCCGCCGACGTCGACGTCGCGCTGGGCGCGGCTTTCGTCGCGCAACGTCTCGCCGAGCTCGCGCTCGCCGCCCGCAACCGGCGGCGTCTGCTCGCGCGCGGCGCCGTCGAGGTCGGCGCGTCGCACTATCCCGCGATGGTCGCGCTGCACGCGGGTTGGCTCGCCGGCTGCGTGCTTGAAGGCGAGTACTCCGGTCCGCTCGCGCGCGTCGCGCCGTGGATCGCGCTCGCCGTCGTCGGACAGGTCCTGCGCTACGCGGCGATCGCCGCGCTCGGCGCGCGCTGGACGACGCGAGTCGTCGTTCTTCCCGGCGCCCCGCCGATCCGCCGCGGCGTCTTCCGCTTGCTTCGCCACCCGAATTACCTCGGCGTCGCCCTCGAGCTCTTTGCGGTTCCGATGATCGTCGACGCGCCGTGGACCGCGACCGTCGCGACCGCGCTGAACGCGATCCTGCTGCGGCGCGTCCGCATCCCGTGCGAAGAGCGCGCGCTCGCGTCGGCGGCGGCGGGGGACGCGCCCGCGGCGATGGAACGTTGAAGGATCTCTCGCCGCGTCGGGCCGGATCCGACGGCGCCTCGACCCGACGGTTTCTTCCGACCCCGCGTTTCTCCGCCGCGCGGCCCGCGCGGCTTCATCGCAAACGGCGAAGAGACGTTGGAAACGTCGGCGAAATGCGTCGATCCGCGGCTTTCGCCGACGTTCTATCCACTCGGAAGGAGGACCCTCGCGGAGGCGCCGCCTTCGGAGAGATCCTCCTCGTCACGGAAAAGGAATCCTGATCATGGGCGACAACACGAACACCGGCGGCGGCAACCAGGGCGGCGGTCCGAACCGTCAGGGCGGAAATACGGGCGGCGGCAACTCCGGGAATCCGGGCGGCGGCCAGAAGACGGGCGGCGGCGGCACGGACCGCGGCAACCCGGGCGGCGGCGACCGCGGCAAGTCGGGCGGCGGCAACCCGGGCGGCGGCGGCGGCGGGAACCGCTGAACGATTCTCTGCTCGCCTGATCGCGGTTCCGCCTGACGGCGGAACGGCGTGATGTCGCGAAGCGCGGCGTCGTCGCGGCGAAGACGTCTCCGACGTCCGTCGTCGCGGCGACGCCTTCATGTCCGGAGGGGATTCCGCGTCGTACGATCTCCGCCGCATGGAGTGGATCTACGGCAACTGGCGCGACCTGGTCCCTCCGCCGTGGGCGCCGGCGCTGCTCGCGCTGACGGCCGCGGCCGCCGGCGCGGTGGTCGGCATCGAGCGGGAGCGGCGCGACAAGGCGGCCGGACTCCGCACGCTGGTGCTCGTCGCCGTGGGCGCGTCGACCTTCGTCGAGGTCTCGATGCTGCTGTCGACCGACCGCGGCGATCCCGCCCGCGTGGCGGCGCAGGTCGTGTCCGGCGTCGGCTTCCTCGGCGCGGGCGTCATCCTTCAGCATCGCGGGCTGGTGACCGGCGCCACGACCGCCGCGTCGATCTGGGTGACCGCGTCGATCGGGATGCTGGCCGGCGCGGGTTACGCCTCCGGCGCGGTGGGCATCGCTCTCCTCGCGCGCTTCGTGCTGGGCGCGCTGCACTGGTGGGAGAAGGCGATGGCGCGGCGGTTGCCCGCCGAAGGGTGGCGCCTTCGACTGCGCGACGACGGCGGCAAGGGGCGCGTCCGGTTCGAGCGAATCCTGCTCGACCATCACGTCTCGCCGAAGGGCGTCTCCTGGACGGCGTCGGACGACGGGTCCGAGTTTTGGGCGGAGCTGACGCTGCGGCTTCCGGCGCGGCGGTCGCGGGAGCTGCTCGACGCGGCGGCGAGCCTCGAAGAGGTGCGGGAGATCCGCCCGGCCGCCTGACGGCGCAGGATCCGGCGGGACCGGGGGTTTCGAGCGGCGGAGACGCCGCGCCGTGCGACGGGGCGAGGAGTTCTCGAGGGATGTCCGCGGGCTCCGTATACTGTGCATCCGAACAGCAGGCGGGTCTCCGCCGCGTTCCGGATCCCTCATGTCTCCCTCCTCCCGACCCGCCGCGCCGCGCGGCGCGCCCACGGCCCGACAGCGGCGCGTGCTGGCCTTCGTGGCCGCCTTCGCGGCGAAGCACGGCTATCCGCCCACCCACGCCGAGATCGCCCAAGGGCTGAAGTTCGCTTCGCCCAACGCGGCGCGCGAGCACCTGCGCCTCCTCGCCGCGAAGGGCTGGGTTGCGACGACGCCGGGGCTCTCCCGCGGCCTCCGGTTGACGGCGCCGCCGCCCGCGCCGGCCGGGAGAAGGCCGAAGGGGGCGACGCAGGCGGCGCCCGGCGCCGTCGCCGCTCCGCGGCCCGAGGTCGAGCTCGAGGCCGACCTCGCCGACGGCGTCGGCCTCCCGCTGGTCGGGCGCACGGCGGCCGGCGCGCCCCTCCTCGCCGAAGCTCACGTCGAGCGGCGCGTGCCGATCGACCCGGGGGCGTTCCGCCCGCGGGCCGATTATCTGCTGCGCGTCCGCGGCGACTCGATGATCGAGGCGGGCATCCTCGACGGCGATTTCGTGGCCGTGAGCCGCGGGGCGCGGCCGACGCCGGGGGCGACGGTGGTGGTCCGCCTCGACGACGAGACGACGGTGAAGCGTTGGCGCCCGCAGGGCGGGCGGCTCGTGCTCGAGCCGGCCAACGCCGCGCTCAAGCCGATCACGGTCGATCCGACGCGCGTCTCCGTCGCCGTCGAGGGGGTGGTGGTGGGCGTGCTGCGCTTCGGCGACGGAGGCCTGCGATGACCGGCCCGCGCCTCGCGCCGCGCATCCTCTACCAGCCGGAGTCCGACGCGGCCGACCCGGCCGAGGCCGTCGACGCCGTCGCCGAAGCGACGCTCGCGTACGCGTGCGACGCCGACGTCGACGCGGAGCCCGAGGTCGACGCCGCGACCGGCGCGCTCCGCACGCCGCGGCCGACGGGCGCTTCGCCGCGCGGCGGCGCGCCGCCGGCGTTCC
>DASPNK010000421.1:0-3554 GCA_035626575.1 Planctomycetota bacterium
CTCTTCGTGACCTGCCTCGAAGACGACGTCCTGCTGCGCAACGACGGCGGGACGTTCGTCGACGTGAGCGCGGCGGCGGGCGTGCGCGGCGGACGGTGGATCGACGCCGAAGGGCGGCCTCGACCCGAGTGGTCGACCGCCGCGGCGTGGTTCGACGCGGACGACGACGGCGCGTTGGATCTCTTCGTCGCGCACTACGTGGCGTGGACGCCGGAGACGGAGATCTTCACCAGCCTCGACGGCGTGACGAAGGCGTTCACCACGCCCGACCGCTATCCCGGGCTGCCGTGCCGACTGTTCCGGAACCGCGGCGACGGCCGGTTCGACGACGTGTCCGCCGAAGCGGGGCTCCTGCCGCATCTCGGCAAGGCGCTGGGCGTCGCGTTGTGGGACTTCGACGGCGACGGGCGCCTCGAAGTGGTCGTGGCGAACGATACGCGCCCGAACTTCCTGTTCGTCAATCTCGGCGCGGGGCGTTTCGCGGAACGCGCGATGGCTCTGAACGTCGCCTACGACGAAGACGGCCGCGCCCGCGCCGGCATGGGCGTCGACGTCGCCGACGTGCGGAACGACGGGACGCCCGCGATCGCGATCGGCAACTTCGCGGGGGAACCCGTGTCGCTGTACCGCCGCACGCAGGAAGGCGCCTTCCGACCCCACGCCGCGCAGGCGGGCCTGGCGGCGGCGACGCTGGAGCCGCTCACGTTCGGGCTGCTCTTTTTCGACGCCGATCTCGACGGCGTGCTCGACCTCGCGCTCGCCAACGGGCATCTCGAGCCGGACGTCGGCCGGGTGTTCGCGGGCCGCACCTACGCCCAGTCGGCCCAGCTCTTCCGCGGGACCGCCGCGGGCCGCTTCGTCGACGTCTCGGCGCAGGCGGGGCCGGACTTCGTCGCGCCGCGCGTGGGACGCGGCCTCGCGGCGTTCGATTACGACCGCGACGGCGACGTCGACCTTCTGTTGACGACCAACGGCGGCCCGCCGGCGCTTCTGGAGAACCGACCTGCGCAGGACGGCGCGCCGCCGCCGCGCGCGCTCCGCGTCGTGCCGCGCGGCAAGGCGCCGAACCTCCGGGCGCTCGGCGCGCGCGTGACGTTGACGGCGGGCGGCGCGACGCAGACGCGGTACGTCCGCACCGGGTCGTCCTACGCGGGGCAGTCCGACGTCTCCCCGGTCTTCGGTCTCGGCGCGGCGCCGCCGCCGTTCGAGATCCGCGTGCGGTTCCCGTCGGGCGTCGAGCGCACGGCGACCGTCGAGAAGACCGCGGGCGACGTCGTCGTTTCCGAGTGAGCGCGCGCCCGCGCTGCCGCGCGACGCCGCGACGTTCAGCGGTCTCGACCTTCGATGCCGACGTCGACGACCGCGCCGTCCGCGAGCGCAACCGAGGCCCGGAGCCGCTTCGTCCTCGGCGCCGCCGTCGGCAGGGCGACGTCGAACGCGACCTCGGCGACGGAGCGCCCGGACGCGTCCGTGACGACGCGCGCCGTCGCTCCGTCGTCGAACGCGACGAACCGCACCGCCTCCGCGCGGCGATGCGCTTTCGCCGCCCATGCCAAGGCGACGCAACGCGCGATCTCCTCGGCCGGATGAAACCCGCCGAGACCGGTCTTGAGAGGCACGCCGTCCTCGCGCAGGAGGCGCGTCCACTCCGCCGCATCGGAGGGGTCGAAGAGCCGCGCTTCGGGGACCGGCGCGGAGACGAGGACCGAGACGGGGCGCGTCGCGGGCGTCTTCGGCGCGTCGGAGGGGAACGGCACGACGTAGAGGGCGGCGCCGCCGTCGCCGTGCACGACGACGAAGCGCGTCCGGAGCAGCCCGCGAAGCGGCGCCTGCTCGACGGCGACGCATTCGACCGCCGCCGAGTCGCGTGCGGGGTCGGAGGCGACGGCGCGCTTCACGGCTTCGATCGCGTGCGTCGTCGAGAAGGGGCGCCCCGGCTTGAAGCCGACGAGCGTCCACGACGTCGCCGGCGCTCCGTCGAGCGCGTCGACGACGACCTTCGCCAGACCCACGTGCGGCGCGTACCACTCGGTCGTCGCGCCGCGCTTCATCGCGCCCGTCCAGGTTCGGCGCAAACGCAGGCAGGACATTTTCCCCGCGGGGGTTTCGACCGGATCGTCGAGCGCTTCGACGACCGCCTTCTCGACGTACCGACAGGCCTCTCTCGGAGGCGGCTCGGCGTCGCCCGAGATCTGATAGGTGACCTCGCCCTCGAAGCTCCACGACGCGCCGGCGTGGAGCGGGTCGCGAAGGACGGGCTCGGCCGGGCGGTCGGGGTCGACGCCGCGGAGCGAGCCGAGGTAGCGGTTGCGGCGACGATAAACGCCGTCGGGCCGCACCTGCAGGTACGAGTACCGGTGCGTCTCTCCGCGGATGGTGAAGACCTCCCAGCACGGGCCGCCGTCGAGGCCGTCGACGCCGGTCACGACGTCGCGCACCGCGATCACGTCCTCGGTGCGGGGGCCGTCGCCGGTTACGCCGCGCCAGGTCGCTCCGGGCAGCAACGGGAAGTAGTCGACGGCGGAAAGCAACGCGACGGACGCCTTCGACTGCTGGGATACGGCGACCGTCGCGAGGAGCGCGACGCCCGCGGCGACGGCGCCGGCGCGACGCAGGGATTCGATCCGAGTGCGAGTCATGGGGCGCTCCGGCGGCGCGTCCGCCGCGGCGGGCATTACAACGCGGCGCGGCGCGGGCGCGCGTCACGGGCGCGTAAAGGTCGATCACCTCACTGACAGGACCTCGGAGGGCCGCCCGCGGAGCGACGGCCCCGCATCGTCGAACGCCGACGGCGTCTCGGAGCGGCGGCCCGTCGACGTCGTCCTCGTCGCGCGCCGTGCCGAGTCGGCCGCCGACCGACGGTGCGGGCGCGTGCTCGGGGGCTGCGCCCCCTCGGCACGACGCTCCGCGGTCCTCGCTTGGCACGGCACACGTTCTTTTCCCGGCCGCCGACGCTCGGGGCGCCGGCGGCGTGCGACGCATGGACCGCGGAGGCCCGCGCGCGGAGCGAAGCGGAGCGACGGCCCCGCATCGGCGAACGCCGACGGCGCCTCGGGGCGGCGGCCCGTCGAACCACCCGGGCGCGGCGCGCCGCGCGCCGCGCCGATTCTGCGCGTCGTCGCAAGATGGGGCGCCGCGCGTCTGGTCGTACAGTCGTGCGCATGCAGGCCCGGAAGTTCGGCGCCGCGCTCGTCGACGCGTTCCGACTCAAGCCGGCGGCCGGGTTGCGCGAAGCGTTCCGGGCCGGGTACGGCGCGGGCGACCTGAAGGCCGACGTCCTCGCGGGGGTCGTGGTCGCGCTGGTCGCGCTCCCGCTCGCGATGGCGCTCTCGATCGCGGCGGGCGCGCCGCCCCAACACGGCCTCTTCACAGCGATCGTCGCCGGCGCCGTCGCGGGCGTGCTTGCCAGCTCCCGGGCGCAGATCGTCGGACCGACGAACAACTTCGTCATCCTCGCCCCGATCGCCGCCGCGCACGGGCTCGGAGGCCTCGCCTGCGCGTCGATGATGGCGGGCGTCCTGCTGCTGCTCTTCGCGCTGGCGCGCCTCGGGCGG
>DASPNK010000422.1:0-2680 GCA_035626575.1 Planctomycetota bacterium
GACGTCGGGCCGGCCCTCGGGGCGGAACCGGCACGATTCGATCTCGGTGGCGCCGACTTTCGCGCGATGCCAGACGTCGAACTTCGCGGCGGAGAGTCCCGACGCCGTCGCCACGATCACGTCTTTCGAATCGGCGACGATGACGTCCAGCGCGCCTTCGGCGCCGCGGAGGCCCTCCAGCCGGCGCTTGTTGAAGGCGCGCTGGTTCTCGTCGTAGCGCGCGAGCCGGCGCGTGATCTCCTCGGTCGCGGCCGACTTGCCGTCGAGGTTGACCGTAGAGCCTGCGATCGCGTATTCGGCTTCGATGTCGGCGAGCCGCCGTCGCAGGTCGTCGACGGTGTTGTACCGCTCGAGCCAGGAGTCGACCTCCGGCGTCGCGGCGAGTCGCGCGGCGAACACGCCGGTGCGGTCGAACTCGACGTCGAGCCCGTCGGCGAAGTGCGAGTACATCACGAACCCGAAGACCGTGAAGATCGCCGCCGTGAGCAGCGAGACCGGCAGCGCGTTCTTCGCGGCGAGGCCTACGCGGACCCTGCGGCGCGCCGCGAGGTCGGCGAGATCGCGGTCCGCGGCGCGGCTCGATCCCGTGGTGCGGCGCGTCGTGTCGGGCCGGGTCATCCGGCGCCGAGCGTGCCGCGAAACGCCGCGGGAGTCAACCGAAACCCCGCTCAGAGCCCGAGAAGGCGCTCGACCGCGACGGACGCGAGGAGCGCGAAGACGCCCGCGACCGCGTCGTCGAGCACCACGCCGTGTCCGCCGCGCGCGCGCTGAAGCCCGCGGATCGGGGGCGGCTTCAGGACGTCGAAGAGGCGGAAGAAGGCGACCGCGAGGGCGAGCCCCGCGAGCGACGGCGCCGCGGGCCGCCACGCGGCGATCCACACGCCGCACGCCTCGTCGAGAGTGAACCAGCCGGGGTCGGCGCGGTCCGCGTCGGCGCCGAACAGGCGGCGCGCGAGCGCGACCGACGCGACGTAGGCGAGAGCGGCGCCTCCCGCGAGCGACCACGGATAGGCCGCGTCGGAGAGGAGGAGGAGCGGCGCCGCGGCCGCGACCGAGCTCCAGGTGCCGGGCGCCGGCCGCAGGAACCCGACGCCGAAGCAGGCGGCGATCCAGGCCGCGGCGCCGCGCGGGCGCGGCCGCGTCGCTCCCGCCGGGTCGTCACCCATCGGCGGCGCGGATCAGCGCGAACGCCTTGTGGGTGTAGTAGACGCCGGACGCCACGGTCACGAACACCGTCGCCCAGAGGAGGACGCTGGTGAAGGTCTCGAGGCTGTCGAGCAGGTTGCCGAACGCCACCCGGCCGAGGAGGAAGCCGACGCAGACGCACTGCAGCAGCATCTTCACCTTGCCGGGCGCCGCGGCGCCGAAGTCGACGCCGCGCGACTCCATGTAGCCGCGGATGGAGTTGACGAAGAACTCGCGCCCGACGATGACGGTGACCATCCAAGTTTCGAGCACGCTCTCCACCGGACGCACGCGCAGCAGCATGATGAACGCGCCGCAGACCGCGACCTTGTCGACGAACGGGTCGAAGATGCGCCCGAAGGTGGTGACCTGGCCGAGGCGTCGCGCGAGGAAGCCGTCGAGCCAGTCGGTGCCGGCGACGAGGACGAACAGCGCCAGCGTCCAGATGGCGAGCGGGCGGTGCGGGACGTCGTCCTTGGGGAAGATCGCGATCAGCCAGAACAGCGCGACGCTCGCCACGAGGCGCGCCATCGTGATCCGGTTCGGCCAGTTGAAGCGGAAGAAGGGCACGGCGGGGAGACGGCGGAGCGGCGTCGGCGGCGAGGTCGTCGGTCAGGCGCGTCGCGCGCGGAGATCATAGCCCTCCGCGGCCGTCGCCAAGACCTCGACCATCTCGCCGGCTTGAACCGACGGATCGTCGATCAGCACGCTGCAATCGACCTCGGGCGCGTCGAACGGCCCGCGGGCGCGCGCGGGGCGCCCGTTCCGGCCCGCCGCGTCGACGAGGGCGCGGAAGCGGGTCCCGACGCGCGCGGCGGCGCTTTCGAAGGCGATGCGCTGCTGGAGCGCCATGACCGCGTCGCGCCGCGCCGCCTTGGATTTCTCCGGCACCTGGCCGTCGAGGGCCGCGGCGCCGGAGCCCTCCTCCTGCGAGTAGGTGAAGCAGCCGAGGCGGTCGAATCGGGCGCGCGCGAGGAAGCCGAGCAGGTCGTCGACGTCGGCCTCGCTCTCGCCGGGGAAACCCACGATCGTCGTGGTGCGCAACGCGACGTGCGGGATCTTCTCGCGCAGCGCGGCGACCATGTCCTCGAGCAGCGCGCGGTCGTACGCCCGCAGCATGCGCTTGAGGACCCGACCGGAGGCGTGCTGGATGGGGACGTCCAGATAGGGGACGACCTTCGCGCACGACGCCATGGCGTCGATCAGCGGCGCCTTCACCTCCGTCGGGTAGGCGTACATGAGGCGGATCCACTCGACGCCCGGGATCGCGTCGAGCCGCCGCAGGAGGCGGTCGAGCCGCACCTCGCCGTAGAGGTCGGCGCCGTAGAGCGTCGAGTCCTGCGCGACGAGCACCAGCTCCTTGACGCCGCGCGCGGCGAGGCCCTTGGCCCGAAGGACGAGTTCCTCCGTCGGCACCGATTTCATCTTGCCGCGGATCGAGGGGATCACGCAGAAGCTGCACGTGTGGTTGCAGCCCTCGGACACCTTCAGGTAG
>DASPNK010000423.1:0-4259 GCA_035626575.1 Planctomycetota bacterium
CCCTGCGGTTCGCTCATGTTCCGAGTCGTTTCCGTCGCGGACGCGCGGGTCACGGCGACCCCGTCCGGAAATGCAACGCTTTGATCTCCGGCGCGCCCGCTTCAGCGAGCGCGGCGTTGACGGCGCGGAGCAGCGCCTCCCGTCGGAAGGAGGCGAGCTCGTGGCACAGCGGCGCGGACGCCGTCGCGATCGTCGCCTCGCCGTCGCGCACCGATCGCACGCGGGCCTGCCGCGCCAGCTCCGGCCCGGCCGCCTTCTCCCACGCCCGGGCGACGGCTTCGGCGACCTTCGCGCTCCGCCGTCCCGCCGCCTTCGGCGCGACGCGCCGCAGGAGATCGTGCAGCGCGCCCGGTTCCATGCCGCCGCCGGTCAAGCCGAGCGCACGGTCACCGGCATGACCACGTACTGATAGTCCTTCTCGCCGTCGAGCAACGCCGGCGTGTCGCGCCCGGAGATGCGCAGCACGACCTTGTCGCCGTCCATGGCCGAGAGGCCTTCGATCATGAAGTCGGGGTTGAACGCGGTCTCGACGGGGGTCCCTTCGACCGTCGTTTCCAGCTCGACGCGCGCGTCGCCGACGTCCATCGCGCGCGCGCTGATGACCATCTTCCCGTCGTCGAACGAGAGGCGGACCGAGCGGCTCTCTTCGTTCGTGAGCAGCTTGGCCTGGCGCATCGCGCGCAGCAGCGTCTCGCGCGGGAACGACGCCGACAGCGGCGTCTCCTTGGGGATGACCGTCTCGTAGCGGGGGAAGGCGCCTTCGACGAGGCGCGACGACACTTCGGCGCGCTGCGTCTTGATCATCACCTGCCGGTCGTCGACCGAAACGCGGACGACGGGGTCGTCGTCCGTCACCACCTTCTCGAACGTCAGCAGGCCTTTGGTCGGGATGATGTGGCCGGCGGCGATCTTCTCGGGGTTGTCGACGGGCGTCATCTTGACGGCCATCCGCTTGCCGTCGGTGGCGATCATGCGCACCTCGTCGCCGTCGACCTGGAGCCGCACGCCGTTGAAGGCGAACCGGCTGCGCTCCCTCGCCGCCGCGAAATGCGTCTTCCGCACCATCGCGCGGAACGCCTCTCTGGGGATGGCCAGCGCCTTCTGGTCTTCGAAGGCCGGGATGACCGGGAACTCCTCCGGGTCTTCGCCCTGAATGCGGAAACGCCCGTTGCCGGCGACGATCTGCACGTTGCGGTCGTCGGACGTGAAGACGATCCGGTCGGCGGTCGACTCGCGCAGGATGCCCTGCACCCGCCCGACGGGGATGACGACGTCGCCGCCTTCCTCGACCACGTCCAGCGGAACGCGGTAGCGCAGCGCCACCTCGAGATCGGTCGCCAGCAGGAGGGCGCCTTCCGGGCCGACCACCATCCGGAGGTTCTGGAGGATGGGCTTGATCGCCCGCGGCGACACGACGGATCCGACGACGTTGAAGGCTTCCAGCAGCCGTTCGCGGTTCCCGGTGAACTTCATCGCGCGCGTCTCCCCCTTGGCCCCGAAAAGCAAGCCGTTTTCACGGGCTTCGCCGCGGCGTGGGCGCGCGGTTTTCGAAGCGGCGGACTATAGCTCCGCGAAGGCGCGCCGACAGCGGCGAAGCGCCGTGTTCGTCGGAAGTTCGGCCGCTTCCGCCGGCCTGCGGAAGGCGTCGCCCGGAACGCCCGCCGAAGGCGCGCCGGCGCCTGCGCGACGACGCGCGGCGGCGCAGCCCGTCGACGCTCGCGTCGTCGTGCGCGGCCGCGATTCCGAGGTCCGCACGGCGCGATGCGGCGGCGCGGCGCCCTCGCCCGTCCCTTCGGCGCCGTCCGACGGCGGAAGTGCGGCGGCCCCGCCGGCGCAATCCCGCCGCCCGCGAGGTCGTCGGGCGGCGCGCGATCCGGCGCCCGCTGAACCCCTTGGCGCCGCGCGTTCTGCACAACGCAACAAAACCCCCTCCGGAGACCCGCCCGACGCCGGCGCACTGGAGTTATGCGCCGTCCACACTCCGTCCGGCGCTTTCGCCCGGGCACGAAGCCGGGCGCAGGTGTCGGGTTACGGCCGCAAGCCGCGGGTCGGCCGCGAAGAACGACGACGGCGTCGGTCTCTTCGGCTTCCTTGAGGGCCCGACGGGGCGGGGCTTCTCAAGGAGTTCTCCACAACTCAGCTCTTGAGGGAGCCGCCGGCCATGGCGGCGAGCTGATCGACCGAGCGCTTGAACTCGGCGTCGGTCGCATAACGCGCCGCCGTCCGGTCCGCCCCGTACAGCACCGTGGAGTGATCGCGCCCTCCGAAGAAGGCGCCGATCTCCTCCAGCGAGAGATTGGTGAGACGGCGCGCGAGGAACATGCAGATCTGCCGCGGCTCGGTGAGCGGCTTCGTGCGGCGCTTGCTCTGCAGATCGGCGCGGCGCATCCCGTAGTGCTCGGTGACCGCGTGGACGATGCCGTCGAGCGTGACGCGCGGGCGACGGTCGAGGAGCACCTCGCCGAGCGCCTCGCGGACCATGTCGAGGGTGACCGGCACCTTCATCAGCGTCGCCGTGCCGATGACCTTCGTCACCGCGCCGCCGAGTTCGCGGATGCTGGTCTGCACGTTCTTCGCGATGAACTCGAGGATGTCTTTGGACAGCGCGTGCCCGAGGGACTCGGCCTTCTTCTCGGCGATCTGCACGCGCGTCTCGAAGAGCGGCGCGTCGAGGTGGCACACCATGCCCTGGCGGAATCGGCTGACGAGGCGCTCGGAGAGCGTCGGGATTTCCGGAGGCGCGGAGTCGCTGGACAGCACGATCTGCCGCGAAAGCTGGTGCAGATCGTTGAAGGTGTGGAAAAACTCCTCCTGGCTGCGCTCCTTGTTCGCCAGGAAGTGCACGTCGTCGACGATGAGCACGTCGAGCCGGCGGAAGCGTGCGCGGAAGCTCTCGAGGTCGGTCCGCTCCACCGCGGCGATGAACTGGTTGATGAAGCTCTCGCAGCTCAGATAGGCGATCCGGACGTCGGGCCGCGCCTTGAGCAGCTCGAAGCACATCGCCTGGAGAAGGTGCGTCTTCCCCAGCCCGCAGCGGCCGTGGATGAAGAGCGGGTTGTAGATGCGGCCGGGGTTGCGGATGACCGCGCGCGCCGCCGCCTCGGCCAGCGCGTTGTGCGGTCCGACGACGAAGTTTTCGAACGTGTAGTCGTCGTGGAGCTGGAGAAGCCCCTCGATGCGCTGGGGCTCCCGCTTCGGCGCAGTCGGGGCCGCCGCCGGGAACGCCAGCTTCTCGGGGACGGCGGCGCGAACCGTCGGGCGCGTCGCCTTGTCGTCCACGTCGACGGAGACTTTCAGGCTCGGGTCCCGCCACCCGACCACGTCGCGCAGGGCGTTGCGGATCAGCCCCCCGCAGTTCTGAAGCAGGCCTTCCCGCGTGAAGGCGTTCGGAACGTGCAGCTCGAGGCACTCCCCCACCACCGTCCCGGGGCGCACCGGGCGGAGCCAGGATTCGAACTGCTGCGCCGAGATCCTCCCCTGAATCTCCACCAAAACCGCAGCCCAGGGTTCGCGGCGGGGGTCGCGAACGGAGGTCGTGGGTTGCGTCTTGCCGTCGCTCATGGGGTGCTGCACGCGGATTTCCGTAAGCCCTTGACTGAGAAGACTATGAGACCGATGGACGGGTCGGACTCAACGAGCTTTCGCGCGGCTCCTCGGCCGAAGCGGGGCGGAGTATATAGGTCGACCTTGGACGGGCAATCCGACCCCCACGTCGGCCGGTTGCGACCCTCCGCCTCCGAGGTCCCCCGTCGGTTCTTAACCCCCGGTTCGCAAAGACTTCGTGCGCGACGACGAGGGCGTCGAAATGCGGACGGCACATCAGTTTTTTTTTCATTTGCCGCCCCGCCGGATGAAGCTCTGAAGCCTGCGTCGTGGGAAGCGGGCCACAGAAGCGCCTTAAGCCGCGGATTGTTCGGGTTTTAAGAACTCTTCACGACTGTCGGTTCTCGGGGAGGGTCGTTCCGCACAACTCGACGAGGCGTCGCGCAGCCTCGGCGGCGTCGCGTTCCGAGGTGTCCGGGCCGCACGAGACTCGGAAACTCTCCACGTTGTTCCTCCGGTCGAGGCCCATCGCTTCGAGCACGTGACTGGGCCGCGCGGCGCCGCTCGAGCAGGCCGCCCCGAGGCCGATCGCGACGCCGCGAAGGTCGAGCCCGAGCACGACGCCTTCGCCCGTTCGCCCCGGGATGCGGAGGTTGACGGTCCCGGGCAGTCGCAGCGCGGCGTCGACCGGCCCATGACGCTCGAAAGGAACGCCG
>DASPNK010000424.1:0-2247 GCA_035626575.1 Planctomycetota bacterium
GCCGCCGCCGCCGCCGCCCCAAGGCTTCGGCCCGCCGAAGCCGCGACCGCCGCCCGGACGGAATCCGCCGCCTTCGCGACCGCCGCCGAACCCTCCGCCGGGTCCGCCGCGATCACGTGAACCGCCGCCGAAACCTCCGCCTGCGCCGCCGCCCCACGGCTTCGGACCGAAGCCGCGACCGCCGCCCGATCGGAAGCCGCCGCCTTCGCGGCCGCCGCCGAATCCTCCGCCGGGCCCGCCGCGGAACGGCGGACGCCCGCGCGGCGGCGCGCCGCCGTCGTCGCGGCGGCCGGGGCCCGACGACGTCGACGCGGCGGCCGCGCCGGTGTCGTCTTCATCGCCCGCGGCGTCGTCTTCGAACAGCCCTTCGTCGTCGCCTTCTTCTTCTTCTTCGTCTTCGTCGACGTCGTCGTCGTCGAGCTCGACTTCGACGGCGCCTTCGAGATCGGCGTCGGTCGCTTCCCCGTCGTCCTCCTCGTCGGAGGCTTCCTCCGCGTCGGGATCCTCGTCTCCGAGTAGATCGTCTTCGCCGTCGACGTCGGCGTCGTCCGCTTCGTCCCCGGCCTGGAGCGCGTCGGCGTCTTCGATCAGGTCGTCGCCTGCGGACCCCGACGTCCCCGCCGCCGCCGCGGGCGCCGCGGGCGCCGCGACCTCGACGCCTTCGGCCTCGACCGCGGCCTCGCTCGGAAGGAGGCCCTCCGCGTCGCCGTCGCGCGCCTCCGCGCCGGGCTCGGTCGGCGCGCCGTAGCGCGCGAGGAACTCGGCCGAAGCGTGGCGCACGCGATAGACGTGGAACTTCAGGTAGCGGCTCTCGGCGTGAGGCAGCGTTATCGGGTGATCGGCGCCCTGCGCTCCGCGATGGATGAGCTGCAGCCGCGCGTGCGACTCCTTCGCCGCGGTGGCGACCACCTCTTCGAACGCGGGCTCCGTGACGTGCTGGCTGCACGAGCAGGTGACGAGCAGCCCGCCGTCGTTGAGTACGGCCAGCGCCTTGGCGTTGACCTCCGAGTAGAGGCGCGCGCCCTTGTCGAGGTCCGCACGGCGGTGCACGAGCTTCGGCGGGTCGATGATGACCACGTCGTACCGGCGCCCCTCCTTCTGGTCGTGGTCGAGCGCGCGGAGCACGTTCGCCTCGTCGAAGATCATGCGGTCGGCCACGCCGTTCGCCTCCGCGGCGCGCCGCGCCAACGCCAGCGCGAAGCCGGAAGAGTCGATCGAACGCACCGATTTCGCCCCGGCCTTCGCCGCGAGGACGCCGAATCCGCCGACGTAGCTGAACGCGTCGAGCACGTCTTTGTCGCGGACCAGCGGCGCGACCGCGCGGCGGTTGTCGCGCTGGTCGCAGTACCAGCCCGTCTTCTGGCCGGCGACGACGTCGACGAAGTACGTGACGCCGTTCTCCAGCACCTCGACGGGGTCGACGGGCGCCGCGCCGTACAGCGCGCCCGCCTCGCGCTCGAGGCCCTCCTCCTCGAGCCCGACGCGGGAGGTGCGCTCCATGACGCTCTTCGGCGCGAGGCGCTCGACCAGGCGCTCGACGAGCTTCGGCACGAAGCGCGCGACGCCCAGCGCGGTCACCTGCACCGCGAGGTGGTCGCCGACCTTGTCGACGACGAAACCCGGGATCCCGTCGCCTTCGGAGTGGACGAGGCGGTAGGCGTTCGTCGCCTCGTCGAGGCGCAGCACGTCGCGGCGGAGCGCGATCGCGTCGTCGAGGCGCTTCAAGAGCAACGCTTCGTCGAGAGGGCCTTCGAACGCGAGCGCGACGAGCCGCACGCGGATCTGGCTCTTGCCGTTGTAAAACCCCTGCCCGATCAACCGACCCTCGTGGTCGCACAGGTCGACCACGTCGCCGTCCTTGAGCTTGCCCCGCACGCGATCGATCGCGCCCGAGAACACCCAGGGATGCCCGAACCAGAACGGCCGCGCCTTGCGCGGTTGCACGAAAACCTTGGCCATGGGGAGCTTTCCGGACTCACCGTCCGAGAGTCGCCGTCGCGGGAGGGCCGGGCGAGGCCGTCGTCCGCACGTCGCAAGTCGCCAGTCACATAGAGCGTTCGCTCGAAGACGGAGACGGTAACCGGCGCCGGGCGGCGCGGCACGGCGCCGCGGCGCGCCGCGCTCGAAACGGAGCTTCGTCGGCGGCCCGACTCGACGCACCCCTTTAAGGCCGACCCGCGGCGAGCCAGAGCGTGAAAACGACGAACTGCGGCACCCAGTGATCGACCGGGCCGTAGCCGGCCGTCC
>DASPNK010000425.1:0-3552 GCA_035626575.1 Planctomycetota bacterium
TCCAGCTCGGAAAGGGCTACTCCGAGTTCAACACGCCGGCGCTCTTCGACGAGGTCGCCGCGGCGTTGCGCGAACCGTTCCGCCGCGAGGACTACGGCGAGGGCGTCTACGCCGCGTGCGAACTGATCATCGCGCGCGTGATCCGCTCCACGGCGCCCCCGTCGCAGAACCCCGTGGATCGCATGATCGAGGAGGAGAGGTCGCGCCGCGTCGAGCGCTCCACCGAGATCGAGCAGAATCCGGACTTCGAGGTCGAGCGCGACGCGCCCGTCGACGCGCCGCCGCCGTCGACCGACGCGGGCTACGACCCGTTCGACCAGGGTCCGATGGCGCCGCCGCATCGACGGCCCGACTGGAACCAGCCGCAGCGCGTGCCGCGCCACCCCGGGTTCGCGCCCGGGTGCGGCGGCAGCTGGGTGTGTCTCATCCTCGGGGCGCTGTTCCTGTTCTCGATGCTGCGCCGGCGACGTGGCGCCTGGGGCGGCGGCCTGCCCTACCGCCGTTACGGCGGCGGCGGGTTCGGCTCGCTCCTCGGCGGGTTCCTTCTCGGGCGCATGTTCGGCGGCGGCTCGTCGTGGGGCGGCGGCCGCGGACACGGCGGCGGGTTCTTCGGCGGGGGCGGCGGGTCGTCGTCGTCGTCGGGCGGCTCCTTCGGCGGAGGCGGTTCGTGGGGCGGCGGCGGGGGAGGCGGCGGCCGCGGATTCGGCGGCGGCAAGTCGGGCGGCGGATTCGGAGGAGGCTGGTGATGGCGTCCGACGAGGTGCACGGGCTCGACGCCGCGGCGCGGGGGCGCGTCGACGCGGCGATCGCGGCGGCCGAAGCGCGGACGTCGGCGGAGATCGTGGTCGGACTCGTCGCGCGGAGCGGCGCGCATCGCCACGTGCCCTACGTCGCCGGCCTGATCGGCGCCGTCGTGGCGGTGCTGCTCTTCGCCGCGGCGTTCTGGCTGCGCAACCGCATCTGGCCGACCGTCGGTTTCGACCTGTTCCTCGGCGTCGCCGTCGTCGGGTTCCTCCTCGGCGCCCTCGCCGCGCGGAACGGCGCGACGGCCCGCGCTCTCGCGGGCGACGACGCGCTCCTCGAAGCGTGCGAGCGCCGCGCGGCGGAGCTCTTCGCGGCGCACGGCGTGGCGCGCACCGCCGCGCGGAACGGCGTGCTGCTCTTCGTCTCGCTGTTCGAGCACAAGGTCCTGGTGTGGGGCGACGACGCCGTGAGCGCCGCGTTGACGCCCGACGACTACCGCGGCGTGGCGGAGATCGCGATCGGGAACCTCCGCGCCGGGCGCGTCGAAGAGGCGCTGATCGACGCGACGCAGGCGCTCGGCCTGCTGTTGGAGAAGCCCTTCCCGCGCGCGGCGAACGACGTGAACGAGCTGCCCGACCGGCTGTACACGGCCTGACGCGCGCGGCGCCTCAGGCCGGGGCGCCGCGCTCGACGACCGCGTCGACGAGATCCACGAGCGCGTCCGAGCGATAGGGCTTCTGCAGGAAGGCGGCGAGCCCCTTGCCGATGAAGTGCTGCGTCGCGTCCTGCTCGTTGTAGCCGCTCGACAGGATCACCTGCACGTCGGGGCGCAGCCGGCGCATCTCGCGGAACGCGTCGGCGCCCGAGAGTTTCGGCATGGTCATGTCGAGCAGCACCGCGACGAAGCGCGCCGGAGCTTCGCGGAAGCGCGCGACGGCGTCGGCGCCGTCCTGCGCCTCGATCACCTCGTATCCCGCCTCGGAAAGGACGCGTGCGGCGAACTCCCGCACCGCCGGCTCGTCGTCGGCGACCAGCACCGCGCCCGATCGCGGCTTCGAGCGCGCCGGACGTTCCGCGTCGGCGACCGGCGGGCGCGCGGCGGCGTCGCTCGCGGGGAACAGCACCTTGAAGGTCGTGCCGCGCCCGACCTCGCTGTACACGCGGATCGCGCCGCGGTGGCCGCGCACGATGCCGAGCACCGCCGCGAGCCCGAGGCCGCGCCCGGTGAACTTGGTGCTGAAGAACGGGTCGAAGATCCGCTCGCGCACCGTCTCGTCCATGCCGCAGCCCGTGTCGGCGACCTCGAGGAAGACGTAGCGCCCGCCGGGCAGGTCTTCGGCCAGATAGGTGGCCCGCAGGTAGCCGCGATCGACGTCCATGGCGCCGGTCGCGACCGAGATCACGCCCGGGCGGTCGCCGAGCGCGTCCGACGCGTTGGTGATCAGGTTCATCACCACCTGGCGGAGCTGCGTGGCGTCGGCGATCACCGGCGGCAGGTCGCGCGAAAACGAGTACTTGAGCGTCGCCTGCTTGGAGATCGAGACCTTGAGCAGGTGCGCCATCTCCTCGACCAGCGCCGAGAGGTCGAGAGGCTGCACGACGAAGCGGCCTTTGCCGGAGTAGGCCAGCATCTGCCGCGTCAGATCCGCCGCCCGCTGCGCCGCGGTCTCGATGGCGCGGACCGTGCCGCGCGCCGGCGACTCCGGCGACAGCTCCTTCAACGCCAGCCCCGCGTTGCCGAGAATGCCGACCAGGAGGTTGTTGAAGTCGTGCGCGATGCCGCCCGCCAGCACGCCGAGGCTCTCCAGCTTCTGCGCGTGCTGGACCTGCGCCTCGAGCTTCGCGCGCTCCTCTTCGGCGCGCTTCCGCGCGGAGACGTCGCGCACCATGACCACCGAGCCGCCGCCCGCCTCGGCGGCGAGCACGCCGACGTTGACGCCCGCGGGAAACGCCGTCCCGTCGCGGCGCCGCGCCTCCGCCTCGCGCGGCTCCGGCGTCGCCGCGCCCATCGGCGCCGCGACGCCCGCCGCCGGCGGCGCGAACAGGTCGCTCAACGGCAGCCCGCGGAGGCCGTCGGGCGCCCGGAACGCCGTCTCCGCCGCGGAGTTGGCCCGCACGATGCGACCGTTCGCGTCCGTCACGAGAACGGCGTCGGGCGCGGTGTCGAAGATCACCCGAAGCTCGTCGGCGGTGCTGCGGAGCTCGCGGGTCCGATCGTCGATCTGGCGGCGCAACTCGGCGGGGCTCGCGAACGCGAGCGCTTTCGGCACGATCGGGACGAGCGCGAAAACGGTCCCCCACGACACGATCGCCGTCGCCGCCTTCACCAGCGCCGACAACCGGTAATGCGGGCGGAAGAAGAGCGTCGCTTCGACGAGGTGCACCGTGCCGCACAGCAGGATGAAGGCGCCGAAGAGGATGAAGATCCTCGGGAACGGCACGTCCCGGCGGCGGCTCACCAGGAAGACGAGCACGATCGGGATCGCGGTGTAGGCGCCCCACGTGAGGAGGTCCGCGACGATGTGCGTCCAGCCGAGCGCCTGCGACCAGGCGCCGCATTCCCAGCGGGGCATGAAGCCCTGCACGTCGAAGAGCCGCGCGATGAAGTCGAGCATCGAGGAAGCCGTCGAAAGACGCCTTGCGCGTCGAGCGCGCGAGCGCGGCGGCGCGCCCTCGTCTCAGGGCGGCATTCTGTAGACGGGACCCCGCCGTGTCCAGCGGACGTCGCCGCGGCGCCGAAGGCCTCCGGGCGGCCGTTCAGCGACCGGCGCGGCGCCCGGCGGCGCCGAAGCCGGACGCTTCCATGCG
>DASPNK010000426.1:0-2446 GCA_035626575.1 Planctomycetota bacterium
GTTCATCTCCGCCAGCGTCCGCGGCCTCCGCCCGGCGTCCTCCATCGAGGGCAGGCCGTTCCGGGCCGTCGAAGGCCCGGTCGTCCGGCGTCTGCGCGACGCGTACCGAGCCGCGTTCCGGGCTTCCGACGGGGAGTGACCCGCCCGTCGACGCCGCGTTTCTTGCGGCCTTCGCTTTGCTGTCGGACAATGCGCGCGCGTCGCGCGAGCCGTCGCGGCTCGCCCCGGCGCGTCAGGGAGGTGCGAGATGGCGGCCCGATTCACCCTGTTTGCGTTCCTCGCCTTCGCGGCGGCGCCGGCGTTCGCCGACGAGATGGACGACGCCCTGAAGGGGCTCGAGAAGGCGATCAAGGAGAAGTCGAAGGCGGACATCCGCCACTTCTCCGGCATCGTCGGCGACCGCTTCGCGCAGGCGAAGGAGGACCAGAAGAAGAACGCCCTCAAGCTCGTCAAGCAGGGCCTCTCGCACGCCGATTCGGAGGCGAAGGAGGCGTGCCTCGAGTCGCTGTCGAAGATGGACGGGCGCGCCTTCGACGTCCTCGCGCCGGAGTTCGACAAGGCGAAAGACTCGGTCGAGTACCAGTTGAAGGTGGTCGGCGCGATCGGCGCGCTGAAGGACGTGAAGAACGGGTTGCCGTTCCTCCGCAAGCTCCTCAACTACAAGACCGTCGAAGTGACGGCGAAGGCGATCGACGCCCTCGGCGGCTACAAAGACGCCGACCTCGCCACGAAGAAGGACCTCGTCGGCGACCTCGTGAAGCTCTTCTCCAGCGTGACGAGCGCCGCGGAGAAGCCGAAGGCCCAGACCTCCGACAAGGTGAAGCTGGAGAAGACGCGCGAGCCCTTCCAGCAGACGCTGACTTTGCTCACCGGCGTGCAGAACGTGACCGGCGCCGACCAGTGGCAGAAGTGGTGGAACGAGACGGGCAAGAAGGCCGACAAGTGGTGATCGGATCGCGCGAGCGCCGCCCCGGCGCGGCGCGCTCCGGCACGTGACGCGACGGGCTTTTTTCATCCTGCTCGGGGTTTCGGTCTCGGCGGTCGCGGCTTTCGGCGTCCTCGCGCTGCGTCGCCGCGACGAACGCCCGTCCCCGAAGCCGCCTCCCGGCGCGGCCCCGCCGGAGGCGCCGTCCCTCATGTTCGTCCTCTTCGGCCGCGACGGCGGACGGGAAGTCCTGGTCCGACGCCGGGCCGCCGCCCCGGCTCGCGCGGAATTCCTCGACGCCGCGCTTCTCCGCCGCCTCGGCGCCGAGCCGGGGCCCGAACTGGTCGAAGCCTGGATCTACAACGGCGGGGACGACGCCGTTTTCGCCTTCGCCGAGCCCTTGGAACTCGCGCTCGCCGACGGCTCGACGGCGCCGTCGACGCCCCTGCGCGCGCTCGCCGAAGCGCCGCCCCCGGTCGCGGCCGGCCCGTGGCTCGCGGCGCTGGCGCCGGAAGCGGGCGCTCCTCTCGGGAATGGCGCGGCGCGCCGCGCCGTCTTCGCCCTGCCGCCCGGGGTCCGTTTCGCCGCCTCGACCGGCGGCGCGCTCGACGGCGTTCGGCTGAAGCCGGCGCTCGCCCACGTCGCGGCCGTCGAAGCCTATGCCGACGAGGGCGCCGCGCCGCTCGCGTCTCTGCTCGCCGACGCGCCGTCGCGCGTCGAAAGCGCCCCGCGCCCGGAGTCCCGTCGATGACGTCCCGCCGAGATCGCAAGTTTCCGCACGAGCCCGGAGGCGACGCGCCGCGTCCGCCGTCGTCGGAGCTCGCCGCTCCGTCCGACGCGGGCCAGGCGCCCGCGCTCCGCGCCCCGCTCGAGACCATCGCGCATGCGATGAAGACGCAGGCGGACCTTCTCCGTCAGATGCACGAGCGGCAACGCGCGCTCGAAGACGCGGTGCGAGACGAACGCCGTCACGAGCTGACGATCAACTCGGCGCAGGCGCTCAACGACTCGTTCCGCGGCCTGCAGCAGACGCAGGAGCGGCTGGCCGAACGGCTGGCCGAGACGCAGGGGCCGTCGAAAGCCCGCGCCGCGTGGATCGCCGCGCTGGTCGTCGCGGTGCTCGGCGCCGGCGCCGCCGGAGCGTGGGCGCTGCGTCGCGGCGCGGACGACCTCGGCGACATGGTGAAATCGCTCGAAAAACCGCGCGTCGACGAGGACGCGCGCGCCGCGCTCAAGGCGCTCGAGGCGCGCGTCGGCGGCGTGGAGGCGACGGATCGCGCCGCGTTCCAGGGCGAGCTCGATCGACTGCGTCGCGTCGTCGAGGGCGCGCAGGCCGAACGCGAGACGCTGCGCCGCGAACGGGACCAGGCGCGCGAGGAGACGGGCGTCCTGCGCGGGCGGCTGGCCGACGCCGAGCGCGACGGCGGGGAGGCTCGGGCGAAGCTCGAAGCGCTCGAGAAGGAGAACGCGCGCCTCTCCACGCAGTCGGTGGCCGATCGTCGACTGCTGACGCAGCTCAAT
>DASPNK010000427.1:0-2386 GCA_035626575.1 Planctomycetota bacterium
TCGATTCCTCTCCCGACGGGAAGGGCGGCGAGAGGCACATGCTTTCGCTGGTCCCGCGCGCGCGCCTCGGGCGCCTGCTCCGCGTGATGCTCGACGAGAACGAGTTCCTTTCGCCTTACGGGGTGAGGTCGGTCTCGCGCCACCACGCCGAGCGGCCCTTCGAGATCCACCTGCCGGGCCTGGCCTCGAACGGCCGCGCCCACCGCGTCGACTACGAGCCGGGGGAGTCGCGCACGGGGCTCTTCGGCGGGAACTCCAACTGGCGCGGCCCCGTGTGGTTCCCGGTGAACTTCCTCCTGATCGAGTCGCTGCAGCGGTTCCACCATTATCTGGGCGACGGGTTCCGCGTGGAGTTCCCGACCGGCTCCGGCGAACGGCGGGACCTCTGGCAGACGGCCGGCGAGCTGTCGCGCCGGCTTACCCGGCTTTTCCTGAAGGATGCCGAGGGGCGGCGCCCCGCGCACGGGGCGTTGAACGCGTACGCGGCGCGCCCGGGCTGGTCCGACGACGTCCTCTTCCACGAGTACTTCCACGGCGACGACGGCCGCGGGCTCGGCGCTTCGCACCAGACCGGCTGGACCGCGCTGGTCGCGAAACTGATTCAGCAATCCGGGACGTGACGGGGGCGCCCCCGACGCGGGGCGGCGCGAGGACGGAGGGTCGCCGCGCGCCACCGCGACGGCGGGGCGACGGAGACCTCCGTTGTCAAGCGTTTTTCGGCCTCCGACCTTGTGGCGGTCGGAAGTCGTGCCAGATTACGCGCCCCCCAAGGGCGCCGAAGTCGTTCGGCGTCCCCGGCATCCCTGAGCGGCCGCTTGCGGTCGCACCCGGACGTGTCGCGATGCGGAATCGTCGCGACGGCCTCGTAGGACGAGGCCTCACGGGCAAGGGCAAGGCCAAGCTGGTCTCGCGGCGCCGCTCCCCGGTCGTCGCGTGCCCGTGCTCGTCTTTGCGCCGGCGGGAACGAGTCCGCCGAACGGACGCCTGAGCACGCCATGGCCGAAGACCGCATCAAGATCCGCCTCGAGTCGTACGACCACGAGGCCCTCGACATGTCGGCGCAGGAGATCGTCGAGGTCGCGCGCCGTTCCGAGGCGAAGGTCGTGGGCCCGGTTCCGTTGCCCACCCGCATCGAGCGCTACACCGTCCTCCGCAGCCCGCACGGCGACAAGAAGTCGCGCGAGCAGTTCGAGGTGCGGACGCACAAGCGGATCATCTACCTGAGCCAGCCGACCAAGCGCACCGTCGACCTGCTGTCGCAGCTCAATCTGCCGGCGGGCGTCGAGATCAAGATCAAGGCCTGATCGGCCGCGCGGAACTGAGGTCGCCATGGGACATTTCATCCTCGGTCGCAAGGGACGGATGATGCAGGTCTTCACCGACGCGGGCGTCTGCGTCCCGGTGACGATCGTCGAAGCCGGCCCCTGCGTCGTCACGCAGGTGAAGTCGGAGAAGTCGCGCGACGGCTACAACGCCGTGCAACTCGCCTTCGACCCGGTGCGCGAAACGCGCATCTCCAAGGCCGAAGTCGGCCACTGCAAGAAGGCCGGCGTCGGCGCGCACCGCGTGATCCGCGAGTGGCGCATGAACGGCGAATCGGGCCTCGCGCTCGGCCAGAAGGTCGATTGCGGCGGCTTCAAGGTCGGCGATCTCGTCGACGTGATCGGCGCCATCAAGGGTCGCGGCACCGCCGGCGTCATGAAGCGCCACGGCTTCCACGGCCGCCCCGCGTCGCACGGCCACATGTGCCACCGCCGCCCGGGCTCGATCGGCATGCACTCCGATCCGGGCCGCGTCTTCGTCGGCAAGAAGATGGCCGGCCAGTACGGCAACACGCGGCACACCATGAAGAACCTCGAGGTCGTCTCCGTCGACCCCGAGGCCGGGATCATGCTCATCCGGGGCGGGGTGCCCGGCGCGCGCGGCGCGCTGCTCACCATCCGCACGGCGACCACGCCGCCGCCGAAGCCGCAGGCGGTCCAGGCGCCGGCGAAGTCCGCCAATCCCCAGAAAGCCTCGGCCGCCAAGGCCGGCGGGAAGAAGTGACCATGGACGTTCCCGTCTATCGCAACGGCAAGACCGAGCGCGCCGAGGTCGACCTCGGCTTCCTCGGCGATCGCGTGCTCAAGCGGACGCTCCGGGACGCGGTGATCATGTACGAGGCGAACGCCCGCGCCGGCACGCACAGCACGCTCGGGCGCAGCGACATCGCGCGCGCCAAGAAGCCGCTCTTCGCCCAGAAGCACACCGGCCGCGCGCGCGTCAAGCACCCGCAGGTCACCCAGTGCCGCGGCGGCGGCGTGCCCCACGGCCCGCGACCGCGCGACTACTCGTACGCGCTGCCGCGCAAGGCGCTCTCGGCGGCGTTGCGTTCGGCGCTGCTCGC
>DASPNK010000428.1:0-2468 GCA_035626575.1 Planctomycetota bacterium
CCCGAGGGCGGCTGGTGGTCGCGCCCGAAGAGTTACGGCGACGGCTTCCTCATCGTCGGCGACGGCGGCTCGCTGCTGAACATCGCGCGTTTGAAGGGCGTGCACGCCGCGGTCGAATCAGGCCGCCTCGCGGCCGAGACGCTCTTCGACGCGCTCACGAAAGACGCGACCGACGAAGCCGCGCTCAAGGCCTATGAGGACCGGCTCGGCGCCTCCTGGCTGAAGGAGGAGCTCTGGCGCGTGCGCAACTGGCGCCAGGCGTTCCAGAAGGGCTTCACGCTCGGAAGCCTCCACGCCGGCCTGATGTGGGCGTTGGGCGGAAAGATCTTCACCGACCGCCTGCCGATCCACTCCGACGCCGAGGCGATGCGCCGCGGCGACGCGCGCCGCGACCGGACCTTCAAGCCCGACGGGACGCTCGTCTTCGACAAGCTCACCGGGGTCTACCAGTCGGGATCCACGCATGAGGAGCATCAGCCCTCGCACCTCAAGATCCACGACCTGAACATCTGCGCCGACCGCTGCACGCGCGAGTACGGCAACCCCTGCGAGCGCTTCTGCCCGGCCTCCGTCTACGAGCTGCTCGACGCCGCCGACGGCCGCCGCTCGATGAAGATCAACTTCTCGAATTGCGTCCATTGCAAGACGTGCGACATCCTCGACCCCTACGGCATCATCACGTGGACCGCGCCCCAGGACGCCGGCGGCCCGCGGTACCTGGGGTTGTAGGTTCAGGACCGCAGCGGCCCGCCCCCGAAGCGAAGGGACGGCCCTGCTTCGTCGGGCTCCGACGATCGCGGCGACAGCGGGTCTCGATGGCCCGGCGTCAACGTTCGGCGAATGTCGCGCCGTCGCTGCGCGCGAACCCCTTCTCCAGCTCCGCGCGCAGCGCGCGCAGGGCGAGGAAGAGGCGGTCGATCTCGGCGTCGGCGGTGAAGAGGCCGGGGGCGAAGCGGACGGCGCCGCCGCAGGCTTCGGTGCCGAAGGCGCGGTGGGCGAAAGGGGCGCAGTGGAGGCCGGCGCGCACCTTGATCTCGAAGCGATCGTCGAGAAGCCGCGCGAGGCGGGCGCCGTCGACGCCGTCGAAGACGACCGAGACGATCGGCAGGCGGCGATCGGGGTCCGCCGGGCCGAGCACGCGGCAGCGGCCGAGCGCGCGGAAGCCTGCGAGCAGGCGCGCGGTGAGGTCGCGGCGGCGGCGCACGATCGCTTCGACGCCGGCGGCTTCGACGAACCGGACCGCGGCGAGGAGGCCGGCGAGCCCCGGCCCGTTGTGCGCTCCGGGCTCGTAGCGGTCGGGAAGCTCGTCGGGCTGGACCGCGAGGTCCGAGCGGCTGCCGGTGCCGCCTTCGCGGACGGTGGCGAGTTCCACGCCCGGCCGCATCCAGAGGACGCCGGTGCCCTGGGGCCCGAGCAGCGCCTTATGGCCGGGGCACGCGAGGAGGTCGACCGACATCGCCTCGACGTCGATCGGCCACGCCCCCGCGGTCTGCGCGGCGTCGAGAAGGAACAGCGCGCCGTGTTCGCGGGCGAGGCGTCCGATCTCCGCGACGGGCTGCACCGTCCCGCTGACGTTCGACGCGTGGGTGACGCACACCATCCGCGTCGGCCGATCGAGCAGCGCGGCGATGCGCTCCGGCGTCACGAAGCCGTCGGCGTCGGGCTCGGCGTAGACCACCTCGACGCCGTCGCGCGCGGCGAGGGCGTGCAGAGGGCGCAGCACCGAGTTGTGGTCCATCCGCGTGGTCACCACGCGATCCCCCGGGCGCAGCGCGCCCTTGAGCGCGAGATTCAGCGCGTCGGTGCCGTTGAGGCCGAACACGACGCGCTCCGGCAGGTCGGGCGCGCCGAACAGCCGGCAGAGCCGCGTGCGCAGCTCGTGGAGCATCTCCCCCGCCGCCCGCGCTTCGCGGTAAGCGCCGCGCCCCGCGCTCGCCGGCAGCCGCACGTGATAGTCCACCACCGCCGCGAGCACCTCCGGCGGCTTGGGATAGGACGTGGCGGCGTTGTCGAAGTAGTGGATCGGGCGGGTCATCGCGGGGCGGCCGGTTCGACGAGGCGAAGGAGCGCGGTCGCAAGGTGCAGGACGACGGGCGCGGCGGAGCCCTCCGCGCCGCCGGCGGCGGAAAACTGTAGCAGGCAGCCCGGGTCGCTCGTCACCAGCGTGCGCGCCCCGCTTGCGGCGACCGCGGCGCGCGCCGCCGCGCCGAGATCCCGGGAGAGGTCCGGCGCGTCGATGAGGAACGGCGCCGCGCCGCCGCAGCACGCGGCGCCCTCGAACGGCCGCGCGTCGACGCCCGCCGCGCGCAGCAGCCGAAGCGCGGCCGAAGGCCCGCGCGCTCCGAAGCGCCCCGTGCACGGCTCATGGACGAGGACCGGCGCGGGCAGCGTGTCCGGGCGGAACGGGCCGGCGAAACCCGCGCTCTCCAGCAGGGCGGTCCACTCGTCGCCGGCGAACGCGCCCGGCG